>CALFMX010000063.1 GCA_937902565.1 uncultured Spirochaetales bacterium | reverse complement strand
CTTTGTCGTGCCCGGCGATCCCATCTACGAGGGGCAGGTCGTCGGCGAGCACAACCGCCCCGAGGATCTGCTGCTCAATCCGACACGGACCAAGAAGCTGACCAACCTGCGCGCTGCGGGCAAGGATGAGGCGGTGACCCTCACCCCCATCTCCCACATGGGCCTGGAACAGGCCATCCGGTTCATCAAGGATGATGAGCTGGTGGAGGTGACCCCCACCTCAATCAGGCTCTGCAAGCGGATCCTGGACAGCGCCCAGCGCCACATCTTCGAGAGGCGCGGCGAGATTCCCTCCTACTTGTTCAAGTAGAGGACGACCGGTGCGTGGTCGCTGCCCAGTACATCGGCTTCGATGGCAGCGTCGCGTACCCGGTCCTTGAGCACCTCACTGACCAGCCAGTAGTCGATACGCCACCCCACGTTGCGCTCACGCGCCTTGAAGCGGTACGACCACCAGGAGTACGCCTCCTCGCGGTCGGGATAGAGGAGACGATAGGTGTCGATGAACCCTGCATCCAGCAGTGCGGAGAACTTGTCGCGCTCCTCGATGGAGTAGCCGGCGTTGCGCTCGTTGGTCTTCGGATTCTTCAGGTCGATCGGCTTGTGGGCGACATTGAGGTCGCCGCAGATGACAACCGGCTTGTGCTCCTCGAGGGCTTTCACATAGGAGCGGAAGGCGTCATCCCACTCCATGCGCAGGGGCAGGCGTGCCAGCTCCTCCTGGCTGTTGGGGGTATAGCAGCAGACGACGTAGAAGTCATCGAACTCGGCGGTCACCGTCCGCCCCTCATTGTCCAGCTCATGGCCGATGCCCGTCTCTATGTCCAGCGGCTCGACCAGGGAGTAGAGGGCGGTGCCGCTATAGCCCTTGCGCTCGGCAAAGGAGTAGTAGGTGTGGTAGCTGCCGCTGTCGATATCGAGTTGATCAGCTTGCAGCTTCGTCTCCTGCAGGCAGAAGACATCGGCACCGCTGCCATGCAGGTACTCCTCAAATCCCTTCTTCTGAATTGCCCTGAGGCCATTTACGTTCCAACTGACCAGTTTCATGCGCACGCTCCTAGAGTAGGAAGACACCGAGGCTCTTTGCCTCCGCCCTCACATCATCGGGCCATACCGACGCCTGCACCTCCCCGATATGGGCCTTCTTCAAGAGATACATGCACAGCCGGCTCTGTCCGAAGCCCCCGCCGATGCAGAGCGGCAACTCCCCGCCCAGGAGGCGCTGGTGCCAGTAGAGCTCGGCCCGCTCCTCCATCTTTCGGATGGCAAGCTGGCGCAACAACGTCTCGCGGTCGACGCGGATCCCCATCGATGAGAGCTCCATCGAATCACAACGGACGGTGTCCCAGACCACGATATCCCCATTGAGGCCGGTGTAGCCGTTGCCACTGGGGGTGGACCAGTCATCATAGTCGGGGGCACGCCCCCCATGGCTGAGGCCATCGCCAAGCGGGAATCCGATCCCGATGAGGAAGATCGCCCCGTAGCGCTTGGCGAGCTCCCGCTCGCGCTCCTCTGGCTTCAGGTGGGGGTACTCGCGCTGGGCATCCTCGGTGTGGATGAAGGTGATCTGCTTGGGGAGGATCGGGGTACAGACGGGGAACATCTCGCTGACGAGGAATTCAGTGCGGATCATCGCCGAGTAGATCTTGCGGACGACCGCCTTGAGGAATTCCAGGTGACGGTCATTCTCGGTGATGGTCAGCTCCCAGTCCCACTGGTCGACGTAGATCGAGTGGATGGCGTCGATGTCATCATCGGGCCGGATGGCATCCATATCGGTGTAGATGCCGGTGCCGGGGGGGTAGCCGTGGTCGGCAAGCACCATGCGCTTCCACTTGGCCAGGGACTGGACCACCTCCATCTTCTGGTTGCCCAGGTTGCCAACCTGGAAGCTCACCGGCCGCTCGACGCCGTTGAGGTCATCGTTGATGCCCGATCCAGCCAATACGAACCGGGGGCTGGTCACGCGGCTGAGCCTCAGGCCCCCGCTGAGCTCCCGTTCGAAGGTATCCTTGATATACTTGATGGCACGTTCAGTCTGTTTCTGCTCCATGAGTGGCTTATAGCCTTGGGGGAAGTACTTGGGCATGGGGTGACTCCTTATCCGTCGTAGGATAGCGTATTATCCAAAAGAGGAAAAGCTCTACCAACATCTTCCGCTTTCGTATACCATCGCCTCATGGACAGTACAATCAAACTCATCGCCAGTGATATGGGAGGCGTGCTCGCCCTCCACAGTGACCATGGCCTGGAGTCACGGCTCCTCGAAGATTTCGGCTTGTCCCGGTACCGGTCATTTGCAGAACTCGACCCGAGGCTCCCCGCCTTGCTCTTCGACCACTCAAAGAACCTGATCAGCGAAGAGGAGCTCTGGGAGGCGTTCACCGCCATCACCTCCATCGCGGTGCCTGAGCATGAAACCTCACTGTGGGGCAAGTACTTTTGCCCGGAGCTCGACAGTGCCGTTGAGACGCTCTACCGCGAGGTCAAGGGGCGTGGCCATCGGCTCGTCTGTGCCACCAACACCGAACCTGCCCACTACGTCTACCACAGGGAGCATGGCCATTACTCCCTCTTTGACGCCGTCTACGCCTCATGCGAGATGGGCCACGCCAAGCCCGAGCGTGAATACTTCGACTACATACTCGAACACGAACAGGTCAAAGCAGAGGAGATCCTCTTCATCGATGACATGGAGGAGAACTGCGAGAGCGCGGCAAACCTTGGAATCAGGGCATACCTGTTCAAGGATGTTGTTGAGTTAAGGTGGAGTTTAGTTGGTATGGATATTATATAAGAATAGTATATTATGATATAAAAATAACGTATTATAATTGAAATTTACTATAGCAACTTTGTACACTGCTACTACTTTGTTCTGCACACAACAGAAGCTTGAAGGACCAAAACACCCGTGGTAGCATCAAAGACAAGAGGACGGACACTATGCAGAAATTACACTTTGACGACGACTTTTTGTGGGGATGCGCCACGGCCAGCTACCAGGTCGAGGGGGCCATCGACGAGGATGGCAGGGTGCCATCCATCTGGGATACCTTCACCGCACAACAAGGCACCATCATGGGTGGGGACGACGGTCGGTTTGCAGCCGACCAGTACCATCGCTACAAGGAGGATGCAGCGCTCATCGCCGAGCTGGGGTTTGATGCATACCGCTTCTCGATCGCCTGGCCGAGGATCATCACCGATCTTGAGGGGACGATCAATATGGCGGGCATCGACTACTATATCCGCCTCTGCAAGGAGCTCAGGAGCCACGGAATACAGAGTGTCGCCACCCTCTACCACTGGGATCTGCCCCAATACCTTGAGGATAGGGGCGGGTGGGACAACCGGGAGACCGCATACGCCTTTGAGTACTACGCCAAGGTGATCTTCGAACACCTTGGAGCCCATGTGGATATGTGGATCACCCTCAATGAACCGTTCTGCGCTGCCTATCTTGGCTATAGAGAGGGAATACATGCCCCGGGATACAAGGATCCCAAGAAGGCATACAATGCCGTCCACCACCTCAACCTCGCCCACGGTTTGGCGATGAAGGCATATCGCAGAACCGGTCTGACCGCCCCGATAGGAACGGTCCTCAATCCGAGCATCCCGAGGCCTGCGACCAGGCGAGCGGAGGATCAGAGAGCCGCAGACATCGCCCGTGCCTTCGATACCGATATCTTCCTCACGCCCCTCTTCGGGCAAGGATACCCAGAACAGGCGCTCAAGACGTTCAATATCACCCTCCCCATCAAGGAAGGTGATATGGCGATCATAGCAACACCGGTCGATTTCATCGGGATCAACTACTACCAGGAGTATGCGGTGGTATATGACGAGGAGACCCCGCTTCACCACCGACCGGTGCCGGTATGGCAGCGCACCACCAACCAAGGGTGGCCGATAGTACCCTATGGCCTTAATCGCATATTGAGTTACTTCAAAGAGGTAACAGGCAACATACCCCTTTATGTCACAGAAAATGGCTGCGCCGGTGATGATGAATTGACGGAGGGGAGGGTACATGACCACTTCCGGTGTGAATACATCAATGAGCACCTTGCAGCATGTAAGCGCGCCATCGACGAAGGGGTGAACCTCAAGGGATACTTTGCCTGGTCGCTGTTGGACAACTTTGAATGGTCCTGGGGGTACTCAAGGCGCTTCGGTATCGTCTATGTCGACTACGATACCCAGAAGCGATACCCGAAGGATAGCGCCTACATGTTGAGGGATATCATTACTGGGTATTGTGAGTTCTGACATCATATAGATATAAAAACATACGATAAATAATATGTAAAAAAGCTAATATTATAACTAATAAATAAGAAACAATATAATAATAATATATTAATAATATGGAAAACAGTAAATACTGTATTAAATATGATAAATATCATAGCAAAAAACCACTCATTATGTATTGGTGTATCTGTCACTGGTAGATCCTAATACCAGGATCTGACATCATGTCTGGACAATAGAGTAGGTAGTTAATCTTAACAATAATTATAGCATGATTTAATCGAAATATATTAGAATACGATAGTAAAATACATAATACCACAATAAAAAACCAATGATAATTAACACAAACACTCCCTTATCGGCAATGCTGAAAAATT
>CALFMX010000062.1 GCA_937902565.1 uncultured Spirochaetales bacterium | reverse complement strand
ATCAGCAGAAGCGGCTCGAACCCCTTCTTGATAGCCAGGAACAGGAGCAGGAAGCCGACGAGGATCATGATCAGGTTGCCGATGCCGAAGCCCTCGGCAAGCCCCATGAACCCATAGAGTCCGGTGGACTCCCAGAGTTGTCTAAACGAAGCACCAATCATTCTTGTCTACCCCTTTAGCCGATGACGAGCAGCTCGTCGTCACTCTGCATCTGCTGGCCCTGGGTCACAGAAATCTTGGTTACCACGCCATCACAGGGAGCGTAGATCTCATTCTCCATCTTCATGGCTTCCATGATGAGGAGCAACTGGTTCTTGGTGACCTTCTGTCCTTCCTTGACCTCGACACGGAGGATCAGGCCGGGCATCGGGGCGTTGACGGGGGTCGCTTCGGCGTTGGAGGCGACTGCCGCCCCTTGGCTGGAGGCACCCTTGGTCTCTTGTATGGCGGCCTCATCGATGCCGAAGCCGACATTGACGGGGTACTCGACGCCGTTGACCGTTGCCTTGTTTCCGGCGAGCTTGACGCCGTACGCCTTGCCACCGACGCTTACGGTGTACTCACCCTTCGCCTTGGCTGCCTCGGCCTCACGGTCGATCTTGTAGATGCCATTGGGCTGTGCCTTGCCGGTGAGGAAGAGGATTCCCTTCTCCTTGCAGGAGGCGGCGATGAAGATGTTCTCGTCAGTGACGGGAAGGCCCTCTGCCTCGAGCATGGCCGTGGCGGCCTTCACGCCCTTGGAGGGGTCCTTGTCGTTGAGATCGACGACCTTCTCGGTGGTGGGCTTGAGGCCCAGAGCCGCTTCACACGCCTTGACGACCTCCTTGTCGGGGGCGACGGGGGTCTTGCCGAAGTAGCCGAGCACCATCTTGCCGTAGCCATCGGCGATCTTCTTCCACGGTCCGAACAAGACGTTGTTGAACGCCTGCTGGAAGTAGAACTGGCTGACCGGGGTCACTGATGTACCATAGCCACCCTTGGCGACCGTCTCGGCCATTGCCTCGACGATGGCGGGGTACTTGTCCATCATGTTGTTGTCCCTCAGCATCTGGGTGTTTGCAGTCAGGGCGCCGCCGGGCAGCGGGCTGAAGGTGATCTCAGGGCTGACAGTCATCGCCTCGGGCGGGATGATGTAGTCCTTCATGCAGTCGGCGAAGACCGCCTCTGCCTCGCGCACCTTCTTGATATCGACACCGAGGTCGTAGTCGGTGTGCCGGAGGGCGTGCCACATGGTGATGATGTCAGGCTGGCAGGTACCGCCGCTGACCGGGCTCATGGAGAGGTCGACCTGGTTGGCACCGGCATCGAGGGCGCTGACGTACTGCTGGATACAGACACCGGCGGTATCGTGGCTGTGGAAGACGATGTTCATGTCCTTGCCGAGGAGCTTGCGGGCCCGCTTGATCGTCTCGTGCACGTAGGCGGGGGTGGAGGTGCCACTGGCGTCCTTGAAGCAGACGGAGTGGTACTCGATGCCGGCGTCGAGGATCTGGCGCAGGGTGGCTTCGTAGAAGTCCGGGTCGTGGGCGCCGGTTGCCCCCGGCGGCAGGCTCATCATGGTGACGACCACTTCGTGGCGAAGGCCTGCATCGACGATCGCCTTGCCGCTGTCGACGAGGTTGTTGACGTCGTTGAGGGCGTCGAAGTTGCGGATGGTGGAGATGCCGTGCTTCTTGAAGAGCTGGGCATGGAGGTTGATGATATCACGCGGCTGGCTGTCGAGGCCGACGACGTTCACTCCACGGGAGAGGGTCTGCAGGTCGGCATCGGGACCGGCGACGCGGCGAAACTCATCCATCATCTCGAAGGCATCTTCATTGGTGTAGAAGTAGGGGGTCTGGAAGCGTGCGCCCCCGCCTGCCTCGAAGTGGCTGATACCCGCTTCACGGGCGGCGGCAACTGCCGGCATGAAGTCTTTGGTGAAGACACGAGCCCCGTAAACGGACTGGAAGCCGTCGCGGAAGGCAGTTACCATAAATTTGACTGGTTTTTTCATCTGGAATTCTCCTGTGGAAGTGCTTATTCTTTGGATTTTGCGAAGGCGGCCACAATGGCTGCAGCGACCTCAGCATCGTTGGAAGAGGAGGCGACGGTCTGTGCGGCAGCATGACCTGCTGCCAGCGGGGCTTTGCCTGCCGGTGCGAACTTCTGGGCCAAGGCGCTGGTCCCCTTGATGAGGAAGATCAGCAAGGTCAGGAAGATGAAGACCATGGTAAGTCCGAGGATCATGAGGATGAGGCCACCCTTGAGCTGATGAATCAGCTGCTCTTTCGGAATTTGTGCTAAGAATACCATACGAACTCCTACAAGAAATAGTTATAGAGAGAGTAGCCAAGGGCTACGAAACACGCACGAAAAACAGTATACAAGATTCTTATCGGTCGTTTCAAGTAATGACAGGACACTAACTTATGAAAAGTAAAACAAGGGTTCAAAAATGGCAGTGCCGTATAGGTGCATGGCATTGTAATCGCATGCAGTACCGTTGGTTGTGTACCAGGGCCAATACCTTTACTTCTTCTGCTGCTTTGGCTACTTTGTTAGGAGGCAGATGCCGATAAGAAGGAAGACATAGCGATGAGTGAAGGAATGGACTTTGCACAACGGATCGCCGAGGACAAGGCGATCCGATCACATATGGACAAAATCGGGCGCAAGATCCTGATCATGAGCGGCAAGGGCGGGGTGGGCAAGACCACGATGACGGTCAACCTTGCCAACGCCCTGGTCGACATGGGCCGGAGGGTGGGCATCCTCGATGTCGACCTCCACGGCCCCAACGTGGCCAAGATGCTCGGCTGTGAGGATGGGATCCTCACCACCGAGGGGGAGGGGGAGAACTTCTTCCCCGTCGAGGCACGCCCGGGCCTCAAGGTGATGAGCCTCGCCTTCGCCATCCGTGAGAAGGACAGCCCCATCGTCTGGCGCGGCCCGATGAAGACGGCGGCCATCCGCCAGTTCCTCGCCCAGGCACAGTGGGGGGAGCTCGACTACCTCCTCATCGACTCCCCTCCGGGGACCGGGGATGAGCAGCTGACGATCTGCCAGACGATCAAGGAGCTGACCGGCACGATCATCGTCACCACCCCCCAGGAGGTGGCGATCCTTGATGCCAGGCGCAGCGTCTCCTTCTCCCGCTCCATGGGTGTGGCGATCCTCGGCATCGTCGAGAACATGAGCGGGCTCTTCTGCCCGCACTGCAACACCGAGATCCCGGTCTTCGGCATCGGGGGCGGGGAGAGGCGGAGAAGCTGGCCAAGATGGTTCAGCCGCAGGCCGGGGCGTCGGCCCCCGCGCATAATCAGCCGTTTGCGGGTGCGCACGAAAAATGTGGTGGCCGAGCCGCGCAGATCAATCGCCAGATCCCACGTCTGCCCAACACAGGCTTTCCACAAATCCAGCCAGTGCAGGTCGTAGCGGCGTTTGCGCATGACCAGAACCCGCTCGAGTCCGGGCATGTGGCTGA
>CALFMX010000061.1 GCA_937902565.1 uncultured Spirochaetales bacterium | reverse complement strand
GAACTTTGCCCGCTACCTAGCAGGGGAGGCGGTTCTCACCACCCGCCTGCCGGTCATGATCGTCGAGACCGCGGGAGGGAAGGTCGTCCAGGCCTACCCCATCGACCCCAAGGAGAAGGACATCTTCCGCCCCGAGGTCGGCCAGGCGGTGATGTGCCACATCGTCGACTTGGACAACCACCCCTACAACGAGCGGGAGGAGTTTGACGAGATCTGCAAGGATGCAGCAACCTTGGGCCACTGGGGTGCGCTCGCCGACCCGGTCTTCCTCGACCGCCGCATCAGCGTCCCCTGGGCCAACATCCCCTATCCGGGGCCCCGGTGGGCCACTGCCTTGAGGGGGCAGAGCGCCACGGAGAGCGAGGCGTGGGAGCTCTTTGCCACCATCATGCGCCTTGGAAGCGAGTGGAGCAACTCATTTTGGGAGCAGCAGGCCACACTGCTCTCCTGGCGCAAGAAGCGCCTCGATGCGCTCTCCGGCTCCTCGGTACGCCTCATCGGCAATGGATGGAGCCTGAGGGGAAATTTGGCTGAGAACACCCACTTCTGTGGCGGGTCGACGACCCTGGCGTCGGGGAGGAGCTTCATCCCCACCCTCCCGATCCAGGCGGTGATCGGCGCCTTTGACGTTGAAACGGTCGAGGGCACCGTGGAGGCGAGCACCGGCTTCCATCTGTTCGGAACACCGGTTGTCGGTGCCTCGTTCACCATCGAGGCCGGCAGGGTGGTCAGCTGGGATGCCTGGACTGGCGATGAGGCCCTCGCTGCATTCTTTGCCATCGATGAGGGGGCCCGGCGCGTCAGTTCCCTTGCCCTCTCCGATGCCAACACGTTCGAGAGCCGATACCTTGGTGTGGGCCTCCACCCCCACTTCTTTGGCCAGGAGCAGAGCGCCATCGCCTTCGGGGGCTTTCCCATCGATACGCTGGACAGTAGCGTTGATGAGGAGATGCTGGGTGCGTGCGGGCTCAACGACTCACTGGTCCGCCTCATGGTCCCCATCGGGGGGGAAAGCCTTTCGGTGACATTCACCGTCGACGGGGAGGAGATCGTAATGATGGAAGAAGGAGTATTCAATGAGTAAGACTATCCTGGGCATGGACAGAGAGCTGGTCGACCGTTACGCCGACCTGATCATCGAAAAGGGCGTCAACCTGAAGGAGAAGCGGGGCCTGTTGATCCTCAGCGGCTCGGGCACCTACTACTTTGCCCGGGCCTTGGCAAAGAGTGCCTACCGCCACAAGGCCAAATATGTGCAGATCCTCCTCGATGACCTGGATGTACTCTCCAGCCGGCTGGACAACCAAAGTGATGAGGAGCTTGCCTACAACCCCCCCTTCATGAAAGCGCTGGACTACCAGTTCATCAGTGAGGAGTGGGCATACATCCGGGTGGACAACACCGAGGACCGCCTCGACCACGCCCCCCTTGACGGACGCAAGAACCAGATCCTCAGTACCGCCAAGCGCACCTTCAGCGAGGAGCGCTCCTCCCGCCTGATGCGCCACCAGCTCCCCTGGTGTGTCTGCATCGCCCCGGGGCCGCTCTGGGCAGAGCAGGTCCTCGGAGAGGGGGCTCGGACCAGCGACCTCATGGAAACGCTCAAGCCGATCCTCCTGCTCGACCACAAGGACCCCTGTGCTGCCTGGGATGAGAAGGGAACGGTATTGAAACGGCGCCACGAGCACCTCAACAGCCTCGGCATCGACACCCTGCACTTCAAGAGTGCGGTGACGGACCTGAAGATCGGGATGAACCGCACCTCACGCTTCGTCGGGGGAGCGGAGAACTTGGGCGATGGACGCCCCTTCTTTGCAAACCTCCCCACCGAGGAGATCTTCTCCACCCCAGACTGGCGGCGGACCGAGGGGTATGTGACCACCACCCGCCCGGTCTCGGTCCTCGACACCCCCACCGAGCGCGTACGCCTCGTCTTCAAGGAGGGAAAGGTCGTCGACTACTCGGCAGAGGTCGGAGAGGAGGCGATGGACCGCTTCTTCTCTGTCGATGAGGGGACCCGCTCCATCGGGGAGGTCGCCCTTGTCGATGAGACCAGCCCGATAGCCAAAAGCAACCTCGTCTTCCACTCGATCCTGCTCGATGAGAACGCCAGCTGCCACATCGCCCTCGGCGAAGGCTATCCGATCGCGATCGAGGGGGGCAACAGCCTCGATGGTGACGAGGCACTGAGAGCGGCGGGATGCAACACCAGCTTGATGCACACCGACTTCATGATCGGCTCACCTGACATGACCATCGTGGCCCACCTCTGGGATGGGGGTGAGGTGACCATCATGAGAGACGGGGTCTTTACCTTCAAGAGTTGAGGTCGGCGATCAGGCGCAGTCCATCGAGGGTATGCATCTGTGATACCTGGTTGACGCGCCCGATGAGGGGGGCAATCGTCTTTGAGAGTCCCCCGGTGGCGATCACATACGCCTCCTTGCCCACTTCGAGCTCGATGCGCTCGATGATCGACTGCACCATGCCGGCGTAGCCGTACATGATACCGCTGCGGATGGAATCCTGGCTGTTGCGTCCGATCACCGATGAGGGGACACGGAGCTCGACCTGCGGCAGCTGTGCCGTATTGCCAAAGAGGGCATTCACCGCGGTGACCAGGCCCGGGGCAATCGACGCCCCGAGGACCGAACCGTCGCTGTCGACGGTCGTGAGCGTGAGGGCGGTGCCGAAGTCGACGACGGTGACCAGGTGGTCGGGCAGGAGATAGTGTGCCTGGGCGACGTTGGCCAAGAGATCGGCGCCCAGCTCAGGGGGGATGGAGTCGTGCTTCAGGCCGGTCTTGACCGAGTGGTCGACCATCAGGGGATTGACACCGAAGAGGCGCACGATATTCTTCTGGATCGAGCGGGTGAGGTTGGGCACCACGCTGCTGACCACCGCCCGGTTGATCTCTCCCGGGGGGATGTTGGTCGATCCGATGAGGCGGTCGAGGACGACAAAGTACTCGTCGGTGGTCTTCTTCTGGTCGCTGTAGATGCGGAAGGAGTGGAGCCATTTCTCTCCGTCGTGCACTGCTACGACGATGTTCGAGTTCCCGATGTCTACGGCTGTAAGCATATTCACCTCCCCTACAGGGCTGCTACGTTGCGGCTGCCTCCATAGTACTCGTCCCGCATCGACCGAATCAACGGGTCGGCAAAGTACTCCTCAAAGCCCATCGCCCGGTCGATGACCCCGCCCGGGGTGAATTCGATGATACGATTGGCGATCGATTCCACGAACTGGTGGTCGTGGCTGTTGAAGAGGATGATGCCGGTGAAGTCGATCAGGCCGTTGTTGAGCGCCGTGATCGCCTCAAGGTCCAGGTGGCTCGTCGGCTCGTCGAAGATCAGGCAGTTGGCCTGCTCGAGCATCATACGGGCGAGCACGCAGCGCACCTTCTCCCCTCCGCTGAGGACGGTACAGTCCTTGAGCGCCTCGTCCCCGCTGAAGAGCATGCGACCGAGGAAGGAGCGGATATAGGTCTCGTCGCTATCCTTGCTGTAGCGTCCGAGCCAATCGATGATCGAGATGTGCTCCTCAAAGAGGTGGGCATTGTCCTTGGGAAAGTAGGAGAGCGAGGTGGTCACGCCCCAATTGTAGCTGCCGCTGTCGGCCTTCATGGAGCCGCTGAGGATCTCGAAGAGCACCGTCTTGGCCCAGTGGTTGGGCCCGACGAAGGCGACCTTGTCGCCGCTATTGAGCGTCAGGTTGTAGTTGTCCAGGACCTTCTCGCCTTCAATCGTCTTGGTGAGGCCCTTCACCTCAAGGATGTTGCGCCCCACCTCGCGCTCGCTCTTGAAGGCGACGTAGGGGAAGCGGCGGCTTGAGGGGCGGATATCATCGATGGTCAGCTTGTCGATGAGCTTCTTGCGGCTGGTGGCCTGCTTGGCCTTCGCCACGTTGCTGGAGAAGCGCTGGATGAACTCCTTGAGCTCGGTGATCTTCTCCTCACGCCGCTTCTTCTCGTCCCGCTGCTGCTTGGCGGCAAGCTGGCTGGAGAGGTACCAGAAGTCATAGTTGCCGACGTAGAGCTGAATCTTGCCGTAGTCGATGTCGGCGATGTGGGTACAGACGGTATTGAGGAAGTGACGGTCGTGGCTGACGACGATGACGGTATTGTCGAAGTTGGCGAGGAACTCCTCGAGCCAGTGGATCGACTCCAGGTCGAGGTGGTTGGTCGGCTCGTCAAGCAGCAGGATATCGGGGTTCCCGAAGAGTGCCTGGGCCAGCAGGACGCGGACCTTGATGTTGTCCTCGACCTCCATCATCTGCCGCTCGTGCAGGTCATCGGTGATGCCGAGGCCACTGAGCAACTGTGCAGCCTCGCTCTCCGCCTCCCAACCGCCGAGGTCGGCAAAGTCCCCTTCCAGCTCCGCTGCGCGCAGCCCATCCTCCTCGGTGAACTCCTCCTTGGCATAGATGGCATCGCGCTCCTTCATCACCACATAGAGGCGTTCATACCCCATGATGACGGTCTCGAGCACTGAGTAGCTGTTGAAGGCGAAGTGGTCCTGCCTCAGGACCGCCATGCGCTGGCCCGAGCCGATGAACACATCGCCGGTATCAGCCTCGATCTCCCCGCTGAGGATCTTGAGGAAGGTGGACTTGCCCGCCCCGTTTGCCCCGATGATGCCGTAGCAGTTGCCCGGGGTGAACTTTATGTTGACTTCCTTGAAGAGGACCT
>CALFMX010000060.1 GCA_937902565.1 uncultured Spirochaetales bacterium | reverse complement strand
ACGCACGCCTTCTTCCTGCCGTAGGCAAGCCACAGGATGTGCCCGCTCTCCATGTCGATGATCACCGTGGCGTACTTATGTCCCTTGTGCAGCAGGAATTCGTCGATGCCCAACACCCTGGCCTGCCGCTCGGGCCTGATCAGTCGCTCACCGTCTATGGTGTACAGATCGCGCAGCCGTTCCAGGTCGATCTGCTTGACCGTGTTCTTTCCAAGTCCGGCGATCTTGCTCACTATCTTGAGCGTGAGCCCCCATGACAGCAGGTCCCGCACAAAATTGTACAGTTGCTCGGTGATCCGGTGCCCCTTGGCCTGGAAGGGCACCTCCTGCATCCGGGTTTGTGAGCAATGGGGACAATAGTGCCTCACCTTCTCGAATTGGACGATCATCGGCTCGTGGCCGACGCTCACATGGCGCAGGCTCGCGTCAGCGGTCCCATGCACATGCATCCTCGAGCCGCAGCAGCTGCAGGTGCGGTCGGCTTCGGTCACCTCCAGGTTCCCGTGCACCAGCAGCGCCGTTTTCCCTGCAGTCGTCGTCACAATCTTGGTGTAATCGTTGGTGAACCCTACCAACGATGAGGGCAACATGATATATTGCATTTGGGTCTGTTCTCCTGTTTGTTTGGTTTTGACAACTTCAACAATACAGGGCAGGCCCTCTCTTTTCAATGCCCCTTCACTCAACCACGAGGGCTAGCTGGCAAGGCTATTATTCATCTCATCCCACAGAAAAAGTGATTGACCCATAATTGTTTGCATAGCTGTACCCTATTGCAATGGGAGGCTTTTGTCAAAGCTTTGATTGACTAGCATACGTGCGGTATCGGATAATAGGGCATGGAAAAGAGGGTGGTCATCTTTGATTTGGATGGGACGTTGGTTGATACCATCGCCGACATCCGCCTCGCTGTCGAGGCTGCGGTATCGGATCTGGGCATAGGACGTCTGACCGATGCACTGGTCATGGAGCACGTGGGTCGCGGCCTTGCCAATACCCTCAGGGGGGTGCTGGAAGCCGGTGGCAGGCACCCCTCTGATGAGGAGGTCGAGGCGCGGACACTCCGCCTCATGGAGCACTACCGCCGCTACCCGGTGGTAGAGAGCAAACCGTATGACGGGGTGGCAGCGCTGCTTGGCCGACTCCAGGATGCGGGGGTAATTCTTGGCGTTCTCTCCAACAAAGAGGATGGACTTGTCAAGAGTATTGTTGCTACACTCTTTCCAACAGTCGAGTTTCTTTTGGTCCGTGGGATGCGCGAGGGGTATGAGCGCAAACCGCACCCCTCGACGGTCGGGGAGTTCAGTGACCTGATGGGCACTGCTTCCCATAGGATGATCTACGTCGGGGACAGTGAGGTCGATTGGCAGACAGCCACGGCTGCCTCGGTCCCCGTGATTCTGGTCTCCTGGGGATTCAGGCCCCGGGAAGCGTTGCTGGCCCTCGATGGGGCATTGCTTGTCGATACCGTAGGTGAACTTGAGGAGGCGATCAATGGCGTACAATGAGAAAGATTTGAGAAGCAAGGCCCAGGCGTACCTGGCCGCGGAGCGGAATGATCTGTTCAAGGCCGAGGTGGAGCGTGAGCTTGCCAGCGAGGATTGGGAGGCGCTCTTCGATCGCTTCTATACCAGCCTCTCCTTCGGGACCGCCGGGATGCGGGGCATCATCGGTGGGGGAACCAACCGGATGAATAGTTTTATGGTCAGCAAGGTGACTCAGGGCCTTGCCGACTACCTCAATACGGCAAGCGACAACCCTTCGGTGGCAATCGCCTTCGATAGTCGCAACTACAGTGACCTCTTCGCCAAGCAAGCGGCCCTGGTATTGGCTGCCAACGGCGTCTCGGTCTTCCTCTATCCCACCCTCCATCCGGTGCCGATGCTGAGCTTTGCGGTGCGCTACCTGCAGACCACTGCCGGTATCGTCATTACCGCCAGCCACAACCCGGCCCCATACAATGGCTACAAGGTCTACTGGCGTGATGGAGGGCAGGTGACCCCGCCGCATGACTTCTCGATCGCGGAGCGGGCCAACAGCGTCAAGGCGAAGGATATCAAGATCATCAGCGAGGAGAGTGCCCGCTCCAAGGGCCTGCTCGTCCCGGTGCCCGATAAGGTCGATGAGGCGTACTACCACACCGCCCTGATGACCATCCGCCGTCCTGCCCTGGTGCAGGACAGTGCGGTCACCGTCGTCTATACACCGCTGCACGGCTCGGGCAATGTGCCGGTACAGACCCTGATGCACAAGCTGGGTATCACCGTCCATGTGGTCAAGGAGCAGCAGGAACCCGATGGGAACTTCCCCACCGTGCCACTGCCCAACCCCGAACACCCCGAGGCGATGAGGCTGGCCATCAACCTCGCCCGTGAGGTGAAGGCGGACATCGTGCTCGGCACCGACCCCGACGCCGACCGGCTGGGGATCGCCATCCCCACCGATGAGCGGAAGAAGGAGTACACCCTCCTTACCGGCAACCAGATCGCCGTCCTGCTTGTCGACTACCTGATCAGCGCCGACCGCGAGAAGGGCCTTGACAAGCGACCGCTGGTCGTCAAGAGCCTGGTTACCACCGACCTTGTTGCCAAGATCACCGAACGCAACGGGGGGCGGTGCAAGGATGTGCTCACCGGCTTCAAGTACATCGCCGAGCAGATGACAGCCCTCGAGGGGCCGAAAGGGGAGAGCGAATACTTCCTCTTCGGCTGTGAGGAGAGTTTCGGCTACCTGGCCATGCCGGCGGTGAGAGACAAGGATGCGATCAGCAGTGCCCTCGTCGCCGTTGAGATGATGAGCTGGTGGGCCAAGCAGGGCATGAGCCTCAAGGACCGCCTCGAGCAGATCTACCAGGAGTACGGGTTCTACACCGAGCTGGTGGTCAGCGAGGAGTATGAGGGGGCCCAGGGCAAGGAGAAGATGGCCCAGATCATGGCAAAGCTTCGGTCGCTCAAGGAGGGGGATGCCCTTGCCGGCAGCACAATCTCCTCGATGGAGGACCTCCTCGATACCTTGCAGACCCGCTTCCCCTCCAGTGATGTGATCATCATGCACTTGGAAAATGGGGAGAAGGTGGTGGTGCGCCCCTCCGGCACCGAGCCGAAGATCAAGTACTACTACTTCTTCACCGCCCCCAGTGAAGAGCGTGAGGCGTTCGAGAAGGGGCTCGAGGGACGGATCAAGGCGTACAAGGCGGCGTTCGCATGAACGCCTCCTATGCCATTCAGCGGAAGAGCCGCCCCCTGCTCTGCCTGACCCCGCTCTCCGATCCAAAGAGTATCGAGACTGTGGAGAGCGGGGAGGAGATCATCCTCAAGAGCAGTACGCTCTTGACCAAGCACCAGAGCGGCGAGGCGACCTTCTCCCTCTACGATACCATCGACTACAGCGTTGATCGATGGATCCAGGACAAGCAGTATGTGCCCCGGATGCTCGCCAGTGCGGTCGTCTTCACCATCAGCTACTTCATCTTCTCCCTGGCGGTGCGTGACCCGATTCCGATGGTCGATGAGCTGGTGATCAGCACGGTATTGGCCGTAGTCACGTGGCGTACCATCGCCCGTCGTGACAGCCGCTCAGCTCTCGCCCAACACCGTCGCCATGAGCTCAAGGTTCGAGCCAGCGACCGTCGCACGGTGATCGTTGACGAGCTCTTCGCCTTGGAGGCGTACCTCGACAATCTCGAGAGCTACGACACCTTCTCGCTCGCCAACGGCCTGTGCCGGGTAGGGGACCAAGCCCTCCCGAAGCTTGAACACTCGCTTGATGAGAAGACGAAAGATGAGGTCACCGACCTGTTGCTCCTGCACCTGAAGCGCAGTGACAAGCACCTGTATGGCCTCATCACCAAGATCGGCCAACTACAGCAGAACAAGGGCTCTTCACCAAAATTGGCTAGCCAGCTCTACCAGCAGGCGATGGGCAAGGGCCTCGATCTCCCGCTCATTGCCCTGGCAGTCTCCCTGAGAATCTGAAGCAAACACCGCATCGATCGAACTGAGAGGGTATGTGTGCCCTCCTGCCGCTCAGTGTGCTCTACCTCTACCACTTCGTGCCCTCCCTCTATGCATACCCGGGCTTGGCAGCGGTGGTGGCACTGGTCTCTATCGCCCTCATGTTCATGGTAGCGAAGAGGAGACGCACCCGGTGCATCTGCCGCACCCTCCTCCTCTTCGCCCTCTATCTGCTACTCGCCTCTGCCGGGGGCTCGATAGAGCCGGCATGGGCGTTCGAGGAGGATCGGATAGTGGCGCTGGATGGCGTCTTGATGGAGGATTCGACCCTCAGCCGTTCAGAGAACCAGGTGATCAGGCTACGTGTCACCTCCTGCTATACCAGGGATGGGGACGAAGGGGAGGCGCGTGGCATCGCCAGTGCCCTCATCAAGATTCCCGAGCCGCTGTATGCATCGACACCGGTCCATCTGGAGGGGAGCTTCTCCTCCCCATCGACCCTCTTCATCGCAGAAGACACGACGCTCCTGGAGATGAAGCGCTTCGCCCTGCTGCGCAGGCGCCTCATCGCAGCCCTCGATGGGCGCCTCCTCTCCCTCTTGGGGGAGGGGACAACGCACAGCCTCGCCAAGATGTTGCTCCTCGGCCAGAGTGACAGTGAGGGGTTTCTTCTCAAGGACCTGGCCGTCCTCAGCGGCTGTGCCCATACCCTCGCCCTGAGTGGGATGCACCTCTCCTTCTTCCTCTCCATCTCCACCCTCCTGCTCTCCCTCCTTGTGGGGAGGCGGTGGGGCAAGCGGGTAGCGTTGGTCCCCCCGACCCTCTTTGTCCTCCTGGCGGGGCCCAAGCCCAGCTTGGTGAGGGCCCTCCTCTTCAGATTCGCCATCCTGCTGCCCATCGGCTCCACTGCCGCCTCCAATGGGGCCTTCGCCCTCCAATTGCTCCTCTTTCCCGAGGTGCTCTCCTCACTCTCGGCCCTCTATAGCTGGGCAGCCTTCAGTGCACTCCTCTTCTCATCGAAGCTGCCACGCTTCCCGCTGCGCACCACCGCCCTGGCAATTGCGGCCACCGCCCCCGCATCATTGGCCTATAGTGGGAGCTGGAATGCCATCGGTCTTTTGCTCTCAACTCCCGTTACGCTCCTCATTGCCCTGGCGATGGCACTGAGCCTGGTGGTGGTGGCCGGAGGATCTCTCTGTGCCCCCCTGTTGGTCTGGACCACCAAGGCGCTGCTCTCCCTCTTGGGGTGGGGGGCTTCCCATACCCTGGAGTTTGGCTTGGTCGGCTACCTCTGCTACCTGTTGATTCTGTTGACGGTAGTTGTCTCTATTGGCTATGCTGAGTCGATCGGCAAGAGACGCAGGAGGCATAGCTATGAAATGGGAGTTCGCATACGACTCTCCGAAGGCGATCAGCACCCTCTTGGGGGAGCGCGACTTTGCGATGACGAAGAAGTTTGGACAGAACTTTCTGCTCTCAACCCCCCTGCTCTCGCTGGAAGCGGGGCAGCGGGTCCTTGAGATCGGACCGGGGATCGGGTCGATCACCACGCTGTTGCTCGACAGCGAGGTGGCCCTGACGGCCTTTGAGATTGACCACGGCTTCTGCCACATCCTCAGGGAGGAGGCGTTTGGCACCCATCCGAACTTCACCCTCGTCGAAGGTGATGCCCTCAAGACCCTCTTTGCCCACCTCAAGCGCCATGGCACTCCCGACCGGATCTGTGGCAACCTCCCCTATAACGTCGGGACCATCCTGGTGGCGCGCCTCCTCGAGAGCGAGTACCGCCCCCCGCTCATGGTCTATACCCTCCAAAAGGAGGTTGCCGACCGCCTCACGGCCAGAGAGCGCAGCAAGGAGTGGTCAGCCCTCTCACTCTTGGCCCAGACCGATTATGACATCGTCACAGCGGCCACCATCGCCCCGGGCGCCTTCTACCCCCCGCCGAAAGTGGAGAGCAGTGTCGTCCTCTTCACCAAACGTGAGGTGAGTCGGGTGGAGGAGCATCTGCGCCAATCGTTTGTGACCATCTGCCGCGATCTCTTTGCGATGCGGAGAAAGACCATCCTCAACAACGTCAAGAGTGGCAAGAGTGGGGCGATGATCGGCAAGGAGGGGGTTGCCTACCTCTTTGAGGCCAGTGGCGTCGACCCCACCTTGCGCGCCGAAGCGCTCACCTGGGATGATTTTTTGGCCCTCAGCTCTGCTCTCTATAACTATCGAGCCAGCGGTAGCGACGGTATGAGATGAGGCAGATGATGCCGCGCAGTGTGATATCGCTCGCCATTGCCATCCAGACCCCCAAGAGCCCCAACGCAGTATAGTGCAAGAGCGCCCAAGCCATCGGCAGGCGCAGCAACCACATGCCGGCCAGCGAGATGAAGAAGGGGCCCTTGGTGTTGCCGGCACCCCTGAAGACACCGAAGGCGAGCATCGAGAGGCCAAAGGCCGGCTGGGCGAAGGCCTCGATGCGCAGTACCCGCGTCCCAAGGGCGATGACCGCCCCATCTGAAGTGAAGAGGGAGAGGATCGACGAGGCGAAGAGGTAGAGCACCACCCCCATTGCACTCATGAAGAGGGTGCCCAACAGCAGTGAGGTATCGCCAAAGCGCCTGGCAAGCGCTTTGTCCTTGCTGCCCAGCGAGTGGGCCACCAGCGTCGTGGCGGCAGTGGAGAAGCCTGAGGAGGGGAGGTAGGTGATCGACTCGGCGGTATTGGCCAAAAAGTGGGCAGCCAGGGCGGTGGTGCCGAGCGTCCCGATGAGCTTGGTGTAGAGGATTTGCCCCACCGAGAGGGTGGTCCGCTCCAGGGCGACCGGCAGGCCGAGGCTCAGCGCCGAACGCTGGATGGACCGCTCCCAGGAGCTGCGGTGAAAATTCTTGAGCGAGATGACCTTGTTGCTTCTCAAGAGGATGAAGAGGAGCAGGAGGGCGGTGATGGTGCATGCCAGGGTGGTGGCCATGGCCGCTCCTTTGACACCAAGGCCCAGGAGGGGCACGGTGAACGAGCCGATGGTGATCTCGCTGAAGATGAAGATGGTATTGAAGATGACGTTGAGGATGTTGTTCAGGCCGTTGAGGAAGAGCGGGGTCTTGGCATCGCCCGAGAGGCGCAGGTGCGAGGAGATGAGGATCATCAGGAGGTTGGGCAGGTAGCCGATGGCGATGTAGTGGTAGTACGCCTGGGCCTGGGTGATGACCTCCTGCTCTTCTGCAATCCAGGGGGGGAGGATTTGGGCCACCTGTATGAAGACCACGGTCAGCAGGATGCCGAAGGGGAGGGCGGTCAGGAGGCTTTGGTAGACAATCTTGCGTGCCCGTTCCCCCTGGCCCCCTCCCAGCGAGCGGGCCATGAGGACACCGAACCCGATGGCGAAGGCGTTCATCCAGCCGTTGACCAGCCAGATGGTGGAGGTGGGCACCGACACCGAAGCGGTCGCACTCGCCCCGAGCGAGCCGACCATCGCGCTGTCGACGAAGGTGACCATCACCTGGAGCAGCTGCTCGGCAATGGTCGGCCAGGCGAGGGCAATGATGACCGCCCACGGGGGGCGGCTCTGGTCGAGGAGATTGGTCTGTTGCTTCACAGCCAGCCCCCCAACGGGAGAGGCCGGCTGTCAATACACTCAGTTGGCCGCACTTTGGGCCAGGGTAATGGCGCTGGTGATGACGATGTCATCGACCGAGCAGCCACGGCTGAGGTCACTGACCGGTTTGGCGAAGCCCTGGAGGATGGGTCCATACGCTTCGGCCCCGGCAAGGCGCTGGACCAGCTTGTAGCCGATGTTCCCGCTCTGCAGGTCGGGGAAGACCAGGGTGTTGGCGGCGCCGGCCACTGTGCTTGAGGGAGCCTTGCTCTGGGCAACACTTCCCACGATTGCGGCATCGAGCTGCAGCTCACCATCGATGGCGAGGGTGGGGTCCTTCTCCTTGACGAGCGCTGTGGCCTGGACCACCTTGTCGACAAGTTCGCCCTTGGCCGAGCCCTTGGTGGAGTAGGAGAGCATCGCAACCTTCGGCTCTACACCGAGGAAGGTGCGGCATGAGTCGGCACTGGCCAACGCGATTTCGGCGAGCTGGTCAACGGTCGGGTTGGGGATGGTGGCACAGTCACTGAAGATGAAGGAGCCGTTTGCCCCGTACTCGCTCTTGTCGGTTGCCATGACAAAGCAGGATGAGGCACTCTTGATGCCCGGCTTCGTCTTGATGATGGTGAAGGCGGCCACCAGGACGGCACCGGTGGTGTTCTGTGCACCGGCCACCATGGCATCGGCATCGCCGAGACGGACCATCATGGCACCCCAGCGCAGGGCGTCGACGATTGCTTCATCGGCCTCGGCCTCGGTCATACCCTTATGCTTGCGCAGCTGGTAGTACTCCTCGGCATAGCGGGAGCGGTTTGCGCTCTCTGTGGGGTCGAGGATGGTGATGCCATCAAGGGAGACCGAGAGGGCGGCTGCGGCTTTGGAGACCTCGCTCTCACGGCCGATCAGGATGACGGCCTTGGCCAGTTTCTCATCAGTGATAATCCGTGCGGCCTGGATGGTCCGCTCCTCACACCCCTCCGGAAGGACGAGGGTCTTGCCGGCTTGTACAGCCTGGGCCTTCATAGCTTGTGCAAACGTCATCTATTGCTCCTTGGTAGCGTTGTATAGTGTTGACCCATCGTAGCACGAAGAGGGTACTTGTTAAAGGAGTCTGTCATAGCGGCCCCCTCTGTGGTATGGTCAATTATGCGCTTCAGATATCTCCTCTTCGTGATGGTTGTCGTCCTTGCCTTCTCGTCATCGCTCTTCGGTGGGCTCTCCGAGGAGATCAGGGCGGCCAATGATATCACCATCGAAGCGATGGGGAGATTGATGTCGGCCAGCCAGGTGGGAAGTCTCATCTCCTTCCTCCTCCTGCTGGTGGTCAGCCGCTTCCTCTCCCCCCATGCCATGCTGGTCGTCGGCATCCTCTCCTCCTCTCTCGCCCTCATGGGCATGGGGCTCTCCCACTCGCTTGCCTCATTCGCCTTCTTCTTCCTGGCAAGCTCGCTCTGCGGCTACCTCTACTCTGCGAGCAATACCGTGCTCATGGTCGCCTCGGACCCGGCCCATGTGCGACGGAACATCCCCTTGATGCACCTGCTCTACTCGATGGGAGCCATTGCCAGCGGGTGGTACATCACCGCCCTCAAGGAGGGGGTGTGGTACCACGGCTATCTGCAGATTGCGCTCATCTACCTGGTCATGGGCATCGCTTTTGCCTTCATGAAGCCCCCTGCCGATACCGAACGGTATGCAAAGCGTCCCTCGCGCCTCCTCGACTCATTCTCGCTGCTCAAGGAGCGACAGTAACTCAGCTACCTCCTCTTCCTCGTCATCGCCAATGCGGTGGAGTACACCAATGTCGTCTACCCCCTGCTCGCCCTCTCCCAGAACTTCCAGGCTTCAGCGGCCCAGATCGGCCTGGCCATCTCCATCATCCACACCGGGGCGACGGCCAGCCGGCTCGTGGTGATCCCGCTGCTCAAGCGGGGAGGGCGGACCAAGACCACCCTCTTGGCCCTTGCCTGTACCTCTGTCGTTGCGCTCATTCTCTTCGCCCTCTCCCCCTCCTTGCCCCTTGCCTACCTGAGCATGGTCCTGCTCGGCTTCGGTATGGGGGGGTGTCAACCCCGTCAGCCAGGTCCTTGAGATCTCCGTCTGGAGCGGAGAGCTCCTGCAACTCTCAAATATCCGGTCGATGGGCTCGACAGTGGGGCGGATTATCATCCCCCTCGCTCTCAGTGCGATCATCGCAGCCTTTGGACTCTCGGCAGTCTTCTTCTTCCTCGCCCTGTTGATGGGCGTTGGGATAGTCTCGTTGCTCTTCTTTAGTCTGGGCTAGTTGCTCCCTTCGCCTCTTTTTTCTACAATGCCCCCATGGAAGCAGTGAAAACAGTCGGTGTATATGGCTTGGGGCGGTTCGGCGTCTTCTGGGCGGAGGAGTTGGCCCGCCATGGCTTTGACGTCGTGGCATATTCGCGGAGCAGCAAGGCGACCCCGACGGGGGTTCGGCTCGTCAGTGAGGACGAGGTGCTCACTGCGTCAGCGCTCTTCTACTGTGTCTCCATCAGCAGTTTTGAGGGGGTGCTCGAACGTACCGCTTCCCGTATCGGCAAGGAGACGGTGGTCATGGACACCTGCTCGGTCAAACTCCACCCTGCAGAGGTGATGAGACGAGTCCTGGGCGATGAGATCGAGTGCATCGCCACCCACCCGATGTTCGGCCCGGACAGCGGCAAGTATGGGGTGGAAGGGCTGCCGATGATCCTTGATAGGGTGCGTTGCAGTGACGAGACCTTCAGGTGGTGGAGTGAGGAGTTTGCCCGCTGGGGGCTGAAGGTCCTCCACATGAGCTGCGAACAGCACGACCGTGAGGCGGCCTGGTCACAGGGCATCACCCACTTCATCGGGCGTACCCTCAGTGAGCTCAGCGCCCGTCCCACCGAGCTTGCCACCACCGGGTACAAGACCCTGCTCACCGTCATGGAGCAGACATGCAATGACCCGATCCAGCTCTTCTACGACCTGCAGCGCTACAACCCCTACGCCAAGCAGATGCGCATGGGGCTCAAGGGCGCCATAGAGGTGGTGATGGAGCAGCTGCGAAGGCAGGAGGAGCAGCATTGACCGTCTGTGTCTACACACTCGGTTGCAGGCTCAACCAGTGCGAGAGCGAGGCGATCGCCGACTCCTTTGTGCAGGAGGGATTCTCCGTAGTGGGTGAACGGGAGGCCAGTGACCTCTATATCGTCAATACCTGCACGGTCACCAGCAAGGCCGAGCAGAAGGCCCGGCGCATGATCCGCAAGTTCGCCACCCAGGGGGTGACGTTGATCACCGGATGCTACGCCCAGGTCAACGCCGACGAGCTCATCGGCCTCGGTGATAACCTCACGGTCGTCCCCCTCTCGAAGAAAGCCCAGCTGCTGAAGCTCGCATCCCATATCAAGGCGTCCCTGGTCGCAGGCTTCACCCTCCTTGAGGCGGTACGGAGCTTCAACGACGTTGAGGCCTCCCCCTTTGATTACGCCGCGGCCTCCTTCTCCTACCACAGCCGTGCCTACCTGAAGATCCAGGACGGCTGTGACAACAGCTGTGCCTACTGCCGTGTCCACATCGCCCGGGGCAAGGCGATCAGCCTCGATGAGGCGACGGTCGTCGAGCGTGCCCTCGCCCTCGAGGCGGCGGGCTTCCAGGAGATCATGCTCACCGGGGTGAACCTGACGATGTATGACCACCGGGGAATGGGGCTCGGCGGTCTCTTGGAAGCGCTGCTTGCCCAGCTCTCATCCGCCACCCGCCTGCGCCTCTCCTCGATGGAGAGCGACCACATCGATGAACGGTTGCTTGCCGTCATCGGTGACCCCCGGATACAGCCGCACTTCCATATCCCCATCCAAAGCGGCAGTGACCGGATCCTCGCCCGTGTCGATCGCCACTACACCATCGATGAGTTGCGGCGAATTTTGGAGCGCCTGCGCTCTGCCAAGGATGACCCCTTCATCGCCGCCGACTTCATCACCGGCCTGCCCGGGGAAGAGGAGGAGGATTTCTTGGCAACCCGGACCCTGATCGCAGAGGAGGAGTTCTCCTCCCTGCATATCTTCCCCTTCTCCCCGCGCCCTGATACCCCGCTCTTTACGGCGAGTGACCGGGTGGCGGAATCGGTGCGTGATGAGCGGGCCAAGGAGTTGCGGGAGATGGGGCGTGTCCTCTTCAACCGCTACCGCAGCCGCCAGGTCGGGAAGAGGGGAGAGGTCATCCTGCAAAACCGCTCAGGGGGGGCGTGGTATGGGGTCAGTGGCAACTACCTTGATGTGAAGATAGACAATCCCCCCGCGTTCGGGCGCGAGGGGATGCTGGTCAGTGGGCACTTCGGCCCGGTTGTGGCTCGAGAGAATCGGATCGGCTTTGTAGTCGACCGCCCGGTCTCCTGATCACGGCGTTTTGGCTTTGTTGATCTCCCTGATCGTCATCTGGGGGTCGGCGATGGTCACCATCGTGTTCGGCCCAACCGAACCCTTGATCCAGACGTTACTGCCGATGATCGAATTCTCTCCGATGGTGATGTCGCCCAGGATCGTGGCGTTGGCGTAGACGGTCACGTTGTCCTCCAGCGTCGGATGGCGCTTCACCCCCCTGATCAGGGACCCGCACCCATCCTTGGGGAAGCTCAATGCACCGAGGGTCACCCCCTGGTAGAGTTTCACGTTGTCCCCGATGACCGTCGTCTCCCCGATGACCGTCCCCGTGCCATGGTCGATGAAGAAGGCGGAGCCGATGTGAGCCCCCGGGTGGATGTCGATGCCCGTCTCGCTGTGGGCGTACTCATTCATCATGCGCGGGATGAGGGGGACCTCCATCTTGAAGAGTTCGTGGGCGATCCGATGGGTCGTCAGGCTCTTGATATAGGGGTAGGAGAGGACCACTTCACGCACCGTCTTGGTGGCGGGGTCCCCATCGTAGCCGGCCTGGACATCCCGCTTCAGCTTCAAGCGAATCTGGGGGAGGATGGCACTGAGGGAGCGGACGACCTGGTCGGCCTGGACCAGCGCGTCCCAGCGGTCGAGGGTGGGGTCCTCATACTGGTAGGCGAGCATGATCTGCCCCTTGAGGGATGAGCCCACCTGCTCCAGCTGCTGGAGGAGGATCTGCTCCAGGCTCAGGCCCCTGCGTTCACGGCCACAGCGGCCGGGGAACATCAACTCCAAGAATTCACCGCAGATCTGCCCGATCACCTGCATCTGTGGCAGCGGTTTGAGACCGTGGAAGTTTGCACTGCCAGCGATCCGGTCATAGGTTTTGAGTAGAGCGGGGATGAAG
The DNA here is from genome assembly GCA_937902565.1 of uncultured Spirochaetales bacterium. GTDB lineage: Bacteria > Spirochaetota > Spirochaetia > Sphaerochaetales > Sphaerochaetaceae > Sphaerochaeta. The sequence goes on along the minus strand of CALFMX010000060.1, from coordinate 1,707 downwards.
ATCTCAGCGTCGAATTGTTGGTCTATGCACTTGTTCATGGGCATACCATAGGATTCTTCTGGGCATTTAGGCAAGCGTTGCATCGAGGAAGCGTTCGACGCGGGGGTGGAATGAGCGGGCGAGGTGGATGGCAACGGCAAGCTTGACCGCATCTCCTACCACGAAGGGGAGCATCCCCGCCTGCAGTGTTGCCTTCCAGGGCAGCGAGCGGCTGACCTTCAGCCAAGAGACGCCGAAGAGGTAGATGAGCAGGGTCGCTGCCACGCCACTGAGGGTACAGCGCAGGATGTAGCGCGACGGATGCTCGCTTTTATGGGGGTAGTTGCCGCCAAGGCCGGAGACGAACGAGGCTGGGATGAGGCCGATGAGAAACCCGCCGGTCGGGCCGAGGATGTAGGCGATGCCGCCTCCGCCGCTATAGACCGGCAGGCCGATAAACCCCAGGAGCAGGTAGATGAGGATGCTGAAGAGGGCCATCCTCGAGCCACCGAGAAAGCCGGCAAGCAGGACGAAGAGGGTCTGCAGGGTGAAGGGTACCGGTGGGAGGGGAAAGCGGATATAGGAACCGACGATGATGAGGGCGGTGAAGAGGGCGGTGAGGATGAGGCGTTTTTGTTGCATGGGGCGATGGTAACACTGCCCCATTCTATTGTAAACTAGCAAAAGGTTGACAATAGGGAGATTGATGATGACGAACAAGCAGCAGTTGCTCCACGCCCTCTCCTGCGGGCGCGATCGCTACCAGTCGGGAGAGGAGTTGGCCCGAACGTTGGGAATCAGCCGGGCGGCGGTCTGGAAGGCGATCGAACGGCTGCGTGATGAGGGGCACCTCATCGAGGGGAAGAGCAGGGTGGGGTATCGCCTCATCTCGCTGAGCCCGCTCTTTGACCATGGCCGCCTCTCTCGCGAGCTCGCCGGCTGGGATGTCCAGCTCTTCGATACCATCGACTCCACCAACCGCTACGCCAAGGCGCTCTCAAGCGAGCGGGCAGTGGTGATCGCCCTCTCCCAGAGCGCGGGACGGGGGAGGCTTGGCCGCTCCTTCTACAGCCCTCGGGGCGGGCTCTACCTCTCGCTGCGCCTGCCCATCTCCTTTCCCATCGGCGAGGCGATGCTGCTGACCAGCATGGCCAGCGTCGCGGTGCACCGGGCGCTGTTGGAGACCACGGGCAAGGAGTGTGCGATCAAGTGGGTCAATGACCTCTACCTGGGGGAAAAGAAGGTCTGCGGCATTCTCACCGAGGGGGTGGTGGGGATGGAGAGCGGGCAGCTGAGCAGTGTGGTGGTCGGCATCGGCATCAACCTCTTCTCCGCCTTGGACGAGGAACTGAGAGAGCGGGCCACCTCCCTCTATGAGAGCGAGGAGGAGGCGATCGGGGATCTCGATGCGAACCTGTTGGTCATCCGGATCGTCGAGTACCTCACCGCCCTGATTGAACGGCTGCCGGATCGAGGCTACCTCTCCTACTACCGCACCTACTCCCTGCTCACCGACCGTGATGTTGTCGTCCACCAGGGGCGGGAACACTTTGAGGCGCGGGTAGTGGAGATTGATGATGAGGCCCACCTGGTGGTGGCCGATCGGGAGGGGGAAATCCACACCCTCAGCTCAGCTGAGGTCACCATCCGCCTTGCCCGATGAGTTTGGTTTACCTGAGTTCCGCAGTAGATTCCCAATAATCAGTTCATAATTAATTGCATTCAAAT
>CALFMX010000059.1 GCA_937902565.1 uncultured Spirochaetales bacterium | reverse complement strand
TACAATGGCATTGTTGTCTACGACGTTGAAGGGCGGATCATCCACGTCAACCAGGCGTTTTTACACCTTACGGGCTATCAGCGCCATGAGCTGCTGGGCAAGACGTCGACAGCGTTTGTCACCTGCAGCTCATCACTGTCACCTGAGAACCGACCGTGCTGGGTCCGTGGACGTGACGGGCACACACTCCTCTACACCATCTCGATGGTAGAGGTGTCCACCCCAGGTGGCATCGGAGAGCGGGTGGAGGTCTACTCCGCTTTCACCGCCCTCCCCAAGGAGGACGTGTTCGAACAAGTCGTCCCCCCCCTGATCGACATACTTGCCCTCGATGAGCTGGTCGCCAGAGAGAGGGAGGTCAGTGCCCTCTTCATCCAGCTGGTGAACAGCCGGGAGATCGGCCTCGAGTTGTCACAGGCCGAACGTTCGAGCCTCGCCTTGAGCCTCTGTGCCACCCTCTCTTCACTCTTTGCTGCCGACATCGGCGTCAGCTCCTTTGGCTACACAGGGTATCTGGTCATCCTTGCCGGGGTCGGGATGACCGAGATTCTTGCCAAGAAGATCCGCCAGGTCCTCACGGTTCTGGAGAGCCCGGCACACGAGCGCTCCAAGGGAATGACGCTGCGCCTCGTCTGTGGGGTTGCCAGTGTGCCGTCCACCTCCGCCTCGGCCATGGCCTTGCTCGAGAATGCCTACCTCGCCTCCGAGATGGCAAAGGCAGAGGAGGGGAGGCGGTACCTCTTCTACACCAGTGAGGTGCGCTCGCACATCGAACGGAGGAACAAGATAGCCCGGGCCCTTGGGTCGCTCTTCACCTCAAACCAGCTCTCTCTCGCCTACCAGCCCATCGTCAGCCTGGAGACCAATACGATCGTTGGGGCCGAAGCGCTGGTGCGATGGACCCACCCCGATCTCGGGCCCATACGACCCGATGAGTTCCTGCCCCCCCTCATGGCTGGGGGGTACAGCGAGCAACTGGGGCGATTCGTCATCGCCGCAGCCCTCAGGTTCCTGGAGACCTACCGACCGCTGCTGAAGCAGCTCAGCCCAGACTTCTCGCTTGCGCTCAACCTCAGTGCCGAGGAGTTCTCAAACCCCTCCCTGATCGACTATCTGGGCTCGATGCTGCGCGAGCACCGTATAAAGGACCGACAGGTCTGTATCGAGCTGACCGAACACACCGCCATCGGGAACTTGCAGAGTGCCAATGACATCATCTCAAAGCTGAAGGCACAGGGCCTCTCGATCGCCATCGATGACTTTGGTACCGGGTACTCATCGCTCTCCTATCTTATGGAGCTGGGTGCTGACAAGGTGAAGATCGACCGCTCCTTCATCGCCCGCTACCCATCCACTCAATCGGTGACCCTCTTCAAGACGGTCCTGTTGCTTAGCGAGGAGATCAAGGCACGGGTCGTGGCCGAGGGGGTTGAGACCGAAGAGCAGCTCGATTTTGTCCGGGAGATCGGCTGTGATGAGTACCAGGGCTATTACTTCTCACCGGCAGTCAGCGAAGAGCGTTTCATCACGCTGCTGGAAGCGACCAACACATAAAAAAAGGAGCCCCGAAGGACTCCTCTACTCAAAGACGATCGATTAGTAACGGTCGTAACTGGGGCGGGGCTTTGCAATGGCCTCGTTAACACGAAGGTTGCGACCGCCGAAGTCGGTGCCGTCAAGCCAAGGGTCCTTTTAACAGCTTGCTGTGGCAGATTTGACAATAATCTGTTACAATCACTAAGACTTTGAGTAAGCTACCTGCGTATTATCAGAGGTAGGATTAATTTGTTTGATATAAATAAAATGATTGTGTGGGAGCTAAATGAAGCATATGGTATTTAGGTTAGGAGAGCTGTTCTGTGGTCCCGGAGGCTTAGCGAAAGGAGCTCAGATGGCTAATGTCCCAGGAACACAGATTGTCCATCAATGGGCGAACGATTTTGATCGGGATACTTGTGACACGTACATTCATAATATTTGTCCAGAAAATCCAGCATCTGTTGTATGCGAGGATGTACGGAAGCTAAAAATTCAATCTTTAGGGGAGATTGATGTGCTTGCCTTTGGATTCCCATGTAATGACTTTTCTCAAGTCGGTGAGCATAAAGGTTTTGATGGAGAATATGGGCCATTATATACATACGGCGTAAAGGCACTACGAACATATCAACCTAAATGGTTTCTTGCCGAAAATGTTGGAGGTATCCGGTCAGCTAATGAAGGGAATGCCTTTCATAAAATTTTAAATGATCTAAAAGACTCAGGATATGATATTTATCCCAACCTCTATAAGTTCGAACAATATGGAATCCCCCAAGCTAGACACCGGGTGATAATAATTGGCATCCGAAAAGACCTAGGCGTCGAATATAAGATTCCCGATTTTACTCCTTATTCTCACAAAGACAATAGTTGTCGAACAGCAATTGAAAATCCTCCTATCCCTGCTGATGCTACAAATAATGAATTGACAAAGCAATCTCAGGTTGTCGTAGAACGATTAATGCACATTAAACCTGGGAAAAATGCCTTTAACTCAGACTTACCTGAACATTTACAACTGAACGTCAAAGGTGCCAAAATAAGTCAGATATATCGTAGACTAGATCCAGATAAGCCTGCTTACACTGTGACTGGATCGGGAGGGGGAGGGACTCATATCTATCACTGGTCTGAGCCGAGAGCTTTGACCAATCGCGAACGGGCACGATTACAAACATTTCCTGATGATTTTTATTTTCTTGGTAGTAAGGAGAAAGTGAGAAGGCAAATCGGTATGGCAGTGCCCTGTTTGGCAGCAAAGATTATTTTTGAGTCTGTTTTAAAAAGCTTTGTAGGGATTGATTATCCGAGTATTGAGCCTAATCTCTGATTGACTCTATCTTGTAATTTTGGAGAATGTCATGCTTCTCTCGTTTGATGAATCGACAAGACGTATATGGATGTTCCCAAGGAACATCCGTAACATAGAGCCGTGGAAATTGAACCAGATACTTAAGGTCCTAATGTATAATGAGGATCTGGATCATTTTTCATCAGAAGACCAGAAAATGATCTATCGGCTGTTTGAAGAAGTGGGCATCAAGAGAAAAGGTGAAACTAGAGACAACAATCCCGCAGGGAGTTGAAATTGCAAAGGCTGTTTCATATAATTCTAAGGTTATAGTTATGG
>CALFMX010000058.1 GCA_937902565.1 uncultured Spirochaetales bacterium | reverse complement strand
CTCGGCCGCGTCTTCAGTGGCACCGGCGAGCCGCGTGACAACGGCCCGGCGATGAAGGAGAACCTCATCGAGATCGGGGGGCCGGCCGTCAACCCGGCAAAGCGCATCATCCCGCGCAACATGATCCGTACCGGCCTGCCGATGATCGACCTCTTCAATACACTGGTGGAGAGCCAGAAGCTGCCGATCTTCAGTGTCAGTGGCGAGCCCTACAACGAACTGCTTGCACGTATCGCCATCCAGGCCGAGGTCGACCTGATCATCCTCGGCGGCATGGGCCTCAAGTACGACGACTACCTCTACTTCAAGGATACCCTTGAGGAGAGTGGGGCGATAAGCCGCACCATCATGTTCATCCACACCGCCAGCGACCCCACCGTCGAGTGCATGCTGGTCCCGGACATGGCCCTCGCCGTAGCCGAGCGCTTCGCCCTCGACGGCAAGAAGGTGCTGGTCCTGCTCACCGATATGACCAACTTTGCAGACGCGATGAAGGAGATGGCCATCACGATGGACCAGGTTCCCTCAAACCGCGGCTACCCGGGAGACCTCTACAGCTCGCTTGCCAGCCGCTACGAGAAGGCGGTCGACTTCGAGGGGGCCGGCTCGGTCACCATCCTCGGTGTCACGACGATGCCCGGTGACGACGTCACCCACCCGGTCCCGGACAATACCGGCTATATCACCGAGGGGCAGTACTACCTCAAGGGTGGCCGGATCGAGCCCTTCGGCTCGCTCAGCCGCCTCAAGCAGCAGGTGAACGCCCACACCCGTGATGACCACCGTGCCCTCATGGACGGCATGATCAAGCTCTACGCCTCCTACAAGGAGTCGGTTGAGAAGCGCTCCATGGGTTTCATGATGACCGAATGGGATGAGAAGCTCCTCAAGTACGGTGACCTCTTCGAGCACAAGATGATGGACCTCTCGGTCAACATCCCTCTTGAAGCGGCCCTGGACCTCGGCTGGGAAATCCTGGCCGAATGCTTCGAACCCGCTGAGACGGGCCTGAGGACCGACTTGATCCGCTCCCGCTGGCCCCGCGCAATCGAGTAGGAGTATCCATGGCTGTCAAGCTTACCAAGAATGAGCAGAAGCTCCAGAAGGATAACCTCAAGCAGTACGAACGCTACCTGCCGACCCTGCAGCTGAAGAAACAACAGCTGCAGCTCGTCATCCGCCAAATCGAGGGTGAGATCGACCTGCACCGCCGTGCACAGCGTCGTCTGGTCAAGGAGATGCAGGGCTGGATCGGTGTCTACGGGGAGAACCCCTTCTTCGAGGAGGGGCGATCGATCGAGTCCTTGGTCCAGGTCGAGTCCGTTGTGAAGAGCAAGGGCAATATTGCCGGTGTCATCATCCCCGTCTTCGAGGAGCTCACCTTCGCCCGTGTGGAGTATGACCTGGTCTACTACCCCCTCTGGGTGGACCGCGGCGTCGAGAGCCTGCGCGAGTACGCCCGCCTCGATGCCCTATGGCTCGCTGGCAATAGAATTAACACTCATCGCCACCCTCGCCGAGCAGATTCTCCTCCTGCATCAGGAGCTCAGGACGACGAGCCAGCGCGTCAACCTCTTTGAGAAGGTGAAGATTCCCGAGGCGAAGGAGAATATCCGGGTCATCGGCATCTACCTTGGCGACCAGCAGACCGCTGCAGTGGTACGTGGAAAGATCGCCAAGAACAAGCTGGTGGGAGGGGTCTGATATGATTGTAGAGATGAAGAGAGCCTATATCGTCGTCGAGACATCCAAGAAGCGAACCATGCTCAAGGATCTCAAGAAGGCCGGCGTGCTCCACCTTGAAAGCACCATCCAGGGAAATGAGGAGACGCAATCGATCCAGAAACGCTACGACGCACTCTCCTCCGTCATTTCGGCAATTACCGAGCTCCAGAACAAAAAGGAGCCGATTGAACAGCAAGCCCTCTCACAGGAGGCCTGCGGTGAATTGGCCGAGCGCTACAGCCGCCTCATCGATGAGAAGAAGCGGCTTGAGGAGGAGATCCGCGTCCATCACAACCAGGTGGAGCTGCTCGCCCCCTGGGGGGATTTCGATCCCAGCGAGATTGAAGCGCTCAGAGGGGAGGGCATCGACCTTCACTTCTATACCATCTCCAAGAAGGACCTGGCAAACCTCGATCCCTCGATCACCTACTATCCGCTTGCCCCGGTGTCTCAGCGTGAGGCGATCGCGACGGTGGGCCTTGAGCTCGAGCCCTCGACCATGGCGGTCGAGTTCTCCGTTCCCACAAAGGGGCTGGCAGAGACCGAGGCGCTGCTCAATGGAGCGACCGAGGCCCTAGCCACGTGTGTCAAAACGCTTGGTGAAGGGGGACGCTACCTCAACGCGCTCAAGAACTACCAGAGCCGCCTCGACTCAGCCAAGTACTTTGAGGAGATTGCCTGTGGCATGGAAGGGGAGGAGGATCTCTCGTGGATCAGCGGCTACCTTCCCGTCGATGCAGTCCCCTCCTTCGAAACGCTGGCCAAGAGCAGCGGATGGGCGTACCTCTTGCGCGATGTTGACGAGAATGACAATCCTCCGACCCTGATCAAGTACCCCAAGGGTGTGGGGATTATCAAGCCGGTCTTTGATATCCTGGGGACGGTACCCGGGTACAACGAGAGTGATATCTCGACCTGGTTCCTCCTCTTCTTCACCCTCTTCTTCGCCATGATCATCGGCGATGCAGGCTATGGATTCATCTTCCTCATTGCCGCAGCGGCGATCCATATCAAGATGAAGAAGCCGACGACCCTGGTCATGCTGGTCTATGTGCTATCGGCCGCCACGATCGTGTGGGGGAGCCTGACCGGTACATGGTTCGGATCCGAGGCGATCCTGGTGCATGTGCCCTTCCTGCAGAAGCTGGTCATCCCGACGATCGCCAACTACCCTGAACTCTTCGGGATCTCGGCGGTGACCGCACAGAACACCGTGATGAAGTTCTGCTTCATCGTCGGGACGGTCCAGCTCTCACTTGCCTGTACGCTCAATGTCATCAGCAAGGCGCCACATAAGGATTTGAGCCTGGTGGCCGACATCGGCTGGTTGGTGGCCATCCTCGCCCTCTACTTGGTGGTCCTGCAACTGGTCATCGGAACAGTCATCAACTTCACGGTGGTCTTCTCCGTTGTGATGGTCGGATTCCTGCTGGTTGTGCTCTTTGGCGAACAGGGTCCCGGCGTGTCCATTGGCCGTGGGATGACCAAGGGTCTTGCCGGTATCTTCACGACCTTCCTCAACACCATCAGCGCATTCAGCAACATCATGAGTTATATCCGCCTCTTTGCGGTTGGCATGGCCAGTGTGGCCATCGCCCAATCGTTCAATGCGATGGCGAGCTCGATGAACAGCGGGATTGCCGTCATCGCCGGTATCCTGGTGGTGGTGATTGGGCACTCGCTGAACCTTATCATGGGATTGCTGAGCGTCGTAGTCCACGGAGTACGCCTCAACCTTTTGGAATTTTCAGGACAACTCGGTATGGAGTGGACTGGAGTCGCATATAAACCGTTCGCTCAGACGGCACAAGAACAATAATCGTTGACAACAACAACGAAGGAGATTCACATGGGTAACTTGGAATTTATCGGAATGGCCTGTGCCTTGGCGCTTTCTGCCTTGGGATCAGGACTGGGTGCAGGAGCTGCATCCCAGGCGGCAGTGGGCGGTTGGAAAAAGTGTTATGCCAACGGTAAGCCAGCTCCCTTCATCATGGTCGCCTTTGCAGGTGCCCCGCTTACGCAGACAATCTATGGCTTTCTCTTGATGAATTTCATCGCAACGGCCATTGGCAATGGTGTGGCGTCCTCGCTTGCATTGGGTGTCGGCGTATTCGGTGGCCTTGACATCGGCCTCTCCGCCTGGATGCAGGGCCTTGTCAGCGCAAACGCCTGTGACGCGCTCGCCGAGACCGGAAAGGGGACCGCAAACTACTTCATCGTCATCGGTATCGTAGAGACCGTGGCACTCTTCACCCTGGTCTTCTGCCTGCTCGCCTTGCAGTGATCGGCTGACCTTACCTTCATAAAGACTATGGCGGACACCGGAAGGTGTCCGTCTTGCCATCTATTGGTCCCGGTGCCGTGCCTCGAAGTCGAGGAGCCACACCTTCTTTTCCATCCCCCC
>CALFMX010000057.1 GCA_937902565.1 uncultured Spirochaetales bacterium | reverse complement strand
TCATCTTCGGCATCGGCCCCTTCCCAGCCTGGGGCGTTGCCGGTGCAGCCCTCTCCACGGCGATCAGCCGCCTGCTTGAGATGGCCATCCTCCTCATCATCGTCTACAAGCGCCACCCCGTGATCGCCATCCGCAGCCTCGATGCCTTCCGCATCGACCGTCCCTTCCTCGCCCACGTCGTGCCCACCAGCCTCCCGGTCATCCTCAACGAGGTCTTCTGGGCCCTGGGTATGGTCGCCTACAAGATCGCATACTCCAAGCTCGGCATCGCCGCCATCGCCGCCATCAACGTCACCGAAGCGATCGGCAACCTCTTCTTCGTCGCCCTGATGGGAGTCTCCAACGCCACCTTGATCATGATCGGCATAAAGATCGGCGAGGGGGAGGGGGAGGTGGCCAAGCGGTATGCCAACCGCTTCATCCTCACCTCGATCGCAATCGGCCTCTCCATGGGCATCTTCGAGGCCCTCTTCGCCCCCTCCTTCACCCGCCTCTTCAATATCAGCGATGGGGTGCGAACGCTCGCCATCACCTGCCTCTACATCCATGCAGCGCTGCTTACGGTCCGCTCCATCAACATCGTCGTCATCGTCGGCATCCTGAGAAGCGGTGGCGATACCCGCTACTCGATGTTTGCCGAGCTCTTCGGCGTCTGGGCAATCGGCGTTCCGCTCGCCTTCTTCGGCTCTGTCGTGCTCAAGCTCGGCATCACCGGCCTCTACCTGCTCGTCGGCATGGAGGAGGTCTCCAAGATGTTCCTCGGCCTGGCCCGCATCAAAGGGGGAAAGTGGATCAATGACCTGACCACCGTTCATTGACCGCGGCTCCCTATGTTCGTATAGTTAAGGTATAGAGAGGTATATCATGAACATGAGAACCGTTCTTACCAATGCGACAGTGGTCACTGGCTACGCCAAGCTTGACGACTGTGCCCTGTATATCGACGAGAGGGGAGAGATTGGGGATATCTTCAACATGAGGCGTCTTGCGAGCAAGCAATTCCCCCCGGACACCCTCGTCATCGACGTTGACGGCGCCTTTGTAATGCCCGGTTTCATCGATAGCCACCTCCACGGCATCGGTGGCTGGGGAACCGAGGATTGCAACGCCAATTCAATACTCAACATGAGCGAACGACTGGCCGATTTCGGAGTCAGTGCCTTCATGCCTACCGTCTACACCGACAAGCTCGATGTGATGATCGCCTCCACCAGGGCAATCGTCGAGGCGATGGGCAAGGAGAAGGGCGCAAAGATCATGGGGGTGAACCTCGAAGGGCCCTTCATCTCGATGGAGCGCATCGGCGCACAAAACCCCGAGGGGGTCCTCCCCGTCGACCTGAACGCATTCAACAAGCTCACCGAAGCCGGAGAAGGCAAGATAATCTGCATGACAGTAGCCCCGGAACTCAAAGGAATGCGTGAATTGGCACTCCTGGCTCGAGAAGAGGGTATCGTCCTGCTGGCCGGCCATACTGATGCAACCTATGAGAACATCATCGAGGGCATGCAGGCGGGCATCTTCCACTCCACCCACTTCTTCAACGCCATGAGCCGGCTCCACCACCGCAACCCCGGCACCGTCGGCGCGATCCTCATCCAGCGCGATATGCGGTGCGAGGTCATCGCCGATGGCATCCACATCCACCCCGAGCTGATCAAGATGCTGCTGCGTGACAAGCCGCTGGACAACATCGTGATGATCACCGACTCCCTCAAGCCCACCAAGCAGCGCAGTGGCCCCTGCACGGCAAATGGCATTGCCTGCAAGATCGGCAGCGACGGCGCCTTCGTTGCCCTGGACAACCCCGACCTCTTTTTGGGGAGCGGGCTCACCATGCTCCAGGGGCTGCGCAACATGATCAAGTGGGAGATACCGATCCAGCAGGCGAGCCAGATGAGCTCGACCAACCCGGCGCGGATCTATAACTTTAGAAAACAAGGCATGTTGGTCCCCGGCTACACCGCCGACATCGTCGTATTGGACAAGAACCTCCAAATGAAGGGGCTCTTCATCGACGGCAATCTTGTCAGGGACCGCTTTGCCTAATAATCAATCTCCAGGAGTCAACACAATGCAAGACGCAGTACGGGGCATTGCGCCCCAATCAGTATGGAAATACTTCAGCGACATCTCTTCGATCCCCCGCGAGTCGGGCAACGAGGCGGGCATGAAAGCCTACCTCACCTCCTTTGCCAAGGAGCACAACCTCGACTATACCGTCGACGGGACCGGGAACGTCATCATCCGCAAGGAGGCAGCACCAGGATTCGAATCGAAGCCCTCTGTTGCCCTTCAGGGCCATATGGATATGGTCTGTGTGAAGGATGAGGGTGTCGTTCATGACTTTGCCACCGATCCGCTGACCCTAGTCCGTGACGGGGATATCCTCAAGGCACAGGGAACCACCCTCGGGGCGGACAATGGAATTGCCGTTGCCCTGATACTCAGCATCCTGGGGGACACGGAGGCGCTCCATGGGCCGCTCGAGGGAATCTTCACCGTTGAGGAGGAGACCGGCCTTACCGGGGCCTTCGGCCTCGAGGAGAGGCATATCAAGAGCCGGCTCCTGATCAACCTCGACAGCGAGGAGGAGGGGATCTTCTACATCGGCTGTGCAGGCGGCATCGAGACGCGGGTGACCAAAGCGGTCAATTGGAAGGAGACCGAACAAAAGGCCAAGGCGTTCCTGCTCACCGCCGGAGGCATGCAGGGCGGTCATAGC
>CALFMX010000056.1 GCA_937902565.1 uncultured Spirochaetales bacterium | reverse complement strand
ACTCGACGTGGCTGCCGACGAAGATCGCGGAGGTGAGCGTAGCGGGGAAGGTCCCCTCTTCCGCTGTCCGCTCCCCGACGGTGATGTTCTCCGGCCTGATGACCAGGGCGGCCCTCTTGCCTGTCTCGTAGAGGTTCTGTGTCAGCTCGTGGTGGTCGGGCTTGAGGGCACGGGCGGTGAAGAGGGTGCCCTCGGGGATGGCGGCGGTGAGCGTCTCCTCGTTGACGGAGGCGACCATCAGCTCGACGATGTTCGCCTGGCCGATGAAGTCGGCGACGAAGACCGACTGGGGGTTGGAGTAGATTTCGAAGGGGGTGCCCACCTGCTCGACCTTGCCCTTGTTCATCACCACGATCCGGTCGGCCATGGTGAGGGCCTCGCTCTGGTCGTGGGTGACGTAGAGGCAGGTGATACCAAGCTTCTTCTGGAGGCTGCGGATCTCGGTACGCATGTGCAGGCGCAGCTTTGCGTCGAGGTTTGAGAGCGGCTCATCCATCAACAGCAGGTTGGGCTCCATGACGATGACACGGGCAAGGGCGACGCGCTGCTGCTCCCCGCCACTGAGCTGGTTGGGGTAGCGGTTCTCTGTGTTGGCAAGGCCGACGAGATCGAGGGCACTCTTGACCTTGTCCCGGATATCCTTGTCCTTCTCACCGCGGGCCTTGAGGCCGTAGGCGACGTTGCCGTAGACGCTCATGTGGGGAAAGAGGGCGTAGTTCTGGAAGACGAAGCCGATACCCCGCTTGTTGACGGGCATATTGGTCATATCCTCACCCTGGATGGTGATCGCCCCGCCGGTGGGCAGCTCGAAGCCCGCCACCATGCGCAGTGTCGTCGTCTTGCCGCAGCCCGATGGGCCGAGGAAGGTGACCAGCTCACCCTGTTCTACGGTGAGATTCACCGATTGGACAGCGTGTACCTCATGTCCATCCTTGGAGAAGGTTTTCGATACGTTATGTAGTTCAAGCGCCGATGATGTCATAGGAGGCCTCCTGTGGGCGTTGGAAGTTTGCAGTGATCAGGCCAAGCATGCCGCTCATCAGGGCGTCGGCTGCAAAGACGATCACGATCAAGACGATGGAGAAGGCGGATGCCTGGGAGAACTGAAGTTCGGTCATCGACTCCAGGATCCGGGTGGTGAGCAGGGTCCAGCGCACCGAGACGAGGAAGATCGTCGCGCTGATGGCGGTCATGCAGTGGATGAAGAGGTAGCGCATGCCGGCAAAGACCGCCGGGATGATCAGGGGGATCGTCACGTGGGTGAAGGTCCTCAGGCTCCCCGCCCCCAGGCTCAGCGATGCCTCCTCGAGGGCCGGGTCGATCTGCTCCAGCGACGCGACCACCGACCGGATGCCGGTGGCGTAGTAGCGGAAGACATAGGCGGCCACCAGGATTGTCAGCGTCCCGGTGAGGAGAATCGGCTTCCGGTTGAAGGCGATGATGTAGGCGATACCGATGACGGTACCGGGCAGGGCGTAGTTGAGCAGGCTGCTGAACTCCAGAAAGCGCTTTCCCAAGAAGTTCTTGCGCTGTGAGATGTAGCCGATGACCACCGCGAGGATCGAGCCGATGACGGTGGAGAGGAACGCGATGAGCAGGGTATCGCCGATCGCCTTGCGCCCGTGTTTGAAGACGTATCTATAGTGCTGGAGCGTGAAGGTGTTGTTGACGCTCCACACCTTGACGAAGGAGCCCCAGAGGATGATGGCATAGAGGTAGAGGATCAGGGCGACCATGAACGTACAGACGACGACGATGATGGCCACCAATGCCTTCGGCAGCTGGGCGAACTCGGTGCGCGCCCCGTTCTTCCCGGTGACCGAGACGAAGCTCTTCTTGCCGAGGAGCTGGCGCTGGAGGAAGAAGACCACCAGGGCCGGGACGAGGAGAAGGAAGGAGAGGGCCGCCCCACCCCTCAGGTCGAACATGCCGGTGATGAGGAGGTAGGCTTCGGTGGGCAGGACCGGGAAGGTGTGGCCGCCGAGGATCAGGGGGGTGGCGAAGTCGGCGAGGCTGGCGCCGAAGAGGAGCAGGATCGAGTTGCCGATACCCGGCAGCGAGAGGGGGATGGTGACGGTGCGCAGCATCCGCCAGCGCGAGGCGCCCAGGGAGAGGGCGGCATCGTCGAGGGTGGCCGCCATCGTGTTGAGGATGGCGCTGATGACCATGAAGGCGACGGGGAAGTAGGTCAGCGTCTCGCTGATCCAGATGCCCAGGAAGCCGTAGATCGAGAAGTTCTTGATCCCGAAGAGCTTGAGGAGCATCCCGTTGGGGCCGAGGGCGAGGGTCAGGGAGATGGAAGAGGTGAAGGGCGGGGAGATCAGGGGAAGGATCGTCACCGCACTGAGCAGGGCCTTCACCGGCTTGGGGAAGTTGGTGCGGGTGACCGCCAGGGCGAAGATGTAGCCGAGGAGCGTACCGCTGATGCTCACCGCGGTGGCGAGGATCAAGCTGCCGTAGAGGGCACGTACGTTGTACCGGGCGCTCCAGACCTTCCTGATGTTGGAAAAGGAGAAGGAGCCATTGACGCGGAAGGTGGTCCATAAGAGCGAGAGCAG
>CALFMX010000055.1 GCA_937902565.1 uncultured Spirochaetales bacterium | reverse complement strand
GCCTCCTGGAGCCTTTCAACTGTATGGGGGATCGGTTATAAGTTCGAGGTTAAGAAGTAACATAACCTATACAAACCACATGATAAACTTGAACTAATTTTCAGCATAGAACTACAAGGGTAAGTCCTGTGCCGTTCAATATTAACCTCGCATTCCTGCGCATGTTTTTTGCTCATCCAAATATTTGCCGAGGATTTCGCAGGCACATGTTTGTGTGGAAAGAATTTTTCTTTCAACCTAAATTAATTGATAAGAGGTATTGACAGACTGGAGTAAATTATGAAGCATTCTCTTTTTATAAAGCTTATTATCCTATACTTTGTTACAACCATATCAATGTTTCTGCTGTTAAATACATATGGGTTAACCCATTATGAGCAGAAGCTGACGGAAGAAAAGAAAATGCAGCTCTATACCCAGGCTCTCTCCATATCCAACGATTATATGACAGATTTCTATAATCAGGACCTTTCCTTAGAAGATCTGGCAGATAAGATCAATGCCATGGCGATCATGACGCGTTGGCGCTGGCCCCCCGACAGCCGGAAGGGCCAGGCGTGACGGATCGCGGCGGGGTCGGGCAGCCCGACCAGTTCCAGCAGGTCGCGGGCGCGGGACTCGGCCTCGTCCTTGGAGAGGCCGAGCACGGTGACCGGCGCCTCGGTGATGTTGCGCAGCACGCGCATGTGGGGAAAGAGGTTGAAGTTCTGGAAGACCAGGCCGAGCTTGAGGCGGATCTCCTTGAGCGTACGGGCATCGGCATACTGGACGGTGCCCCCCTCATCGCTGGCCATGGTCATCGAGCAGACCTCGATACGGCCCCCATCGATGCGCTCGAGCTGGGTGAGGCAGCGCAGGAGGGTGGACTTGCCGCTGCCGGACGGGCCGATGATGGAGAGCACCTCCCCCTCATTGAGGGTGAAGCTGATGCCCTTGAGCACTCCCAGCTCATCGAAGTTCTTGGTTACGTTCTCTACGGTGATGATGCTCATCGCCCCCTCCTAGTGGTAGTAGTCCAGCCTCTTCTCCATATGGTCGAAGAAGCGGGAGACGGCGCCGTTCATGATGAAGTAGAAGAGACCGGCGATGACGATCGGGGTGGTGGAAAACTGGCGGGCCGAGGCGCTCTGGGCGACGCGGAAGAGCTCTGCAACCCCGATGGTCTGGGCAAGGGCGGTGTCCTTGACCAGCGTGATGACCTCATTGCCCATCGCCGGGATGATCCGCTTGACCACCTGGGGGACGATGACATGGGTGAAGGTATGGGCCTTGGAGAAGCCGAGCACCAGGCTCGCCTCCCACTGTCCGACGGGGATGGACTGCACCCCGCCGCGGTAGATTTCGGCAAAGTAGGCGGCGTAGTTGATGACAAAGCCGATGATGACGGCGGTGAAGCGGTCGTAGGAGGCACCGAAGAGGTAGTAGGGGCCGAAGTAGACGAAGAGGAGCTGCAGGATGAGGGGGGTGCCCCGCATGATCATGATATAGATGTTGACCAGGGAGCTGACCAGGCGGTTCTTGCTCATCCGACCGCGGGCCACCACGGCCCCGAGGGGGATCGAGAAGAGGAGGGTCAGGGCAAAGATCTTGAGGCTGGTGAGGGTTCCTACCAACAGGAGCGGCAACAGGTTACGCACAATGGTCTCCTAATACATGGAAAACGGGGAGCGAAATGCTCCCCGCCATCATACACGCTTCTTCAATTGCCGACAACGGTGTTGTCCAATCCGAACCACTTGATGGCAATGGCAGCGAGGCTTCCATCGTTGTGCATCGCCACCAGCTGCTCCCAGACCGCGTCTGCCAGCTTCACATCGCCCTTGCGGAATCCGATGCCGTAGTCCTCGGGGGAGAGCTCCTCATCGAGGATCCTGAACGCCTTGCCGCTTCTGCGGATGTTGTCGGTTGCGACCGTCACGTCGACGACCAGGGCGTCGATGCCCCCGATCTCAAGGTCCATGAGGCCGGTGAGGTTCTCCTTGAACTCGATGAACTGCTTGACCGATGCCTTGAAAGCCGGAGAGTCATCGATTGCCTGGCTCGCCGACGATCCTGCCTGGTAGCCGACCCGCTTGCCGGCGAGGCTGGAGAGGGTGGTGTAGGGGGCGTCATCGCGGACGACCACCACCTGGGCGTTGTGGATATATGGGGGCGAGAAGGTCATCGCTGCCTTTCGCTCCTCGGTGATGGTGAAGCCGTTCCAGATGCAGTCGATGTTGCCGGTGTTGAGCTCCTGCTCCTTGGCGTTCCAGTCGATGGGCTGCAGCTTCAGCTCAACACCCAACCGCTTGGTGACCTCTCTGGCCAGGTCGACGTCGAAGCCGACGATCTCGCCCTTCTCGTCCCTGAAGCCCATCGGCGGGAAGCTGTCATCGAGGCCCATGACGAAGCGGCCCTTGTTCATGACTTTCTCAAGCGAGGTGTCCACACCCGACTTCTGTTCTTTTGCTCCGGCTGCGAAGGCCACCGACCCAATGACAAGCAGGACCAGCAGCACTGTGACCAATCGTTTCATACCATACTCCTCTCAGATGGACTTTTTCAGGATTGTACATGGTTATGTAAACAATTACCAGTATTAATGCATAAATATTCACTTTGTTGCATATCGAATGGCTGATGGCTATGAATCACGGGGTGTGACCGCCGGAGAAAGTGGGTATATCCATGCCAAGTGATTCGAATGACTGGAGATATCTCTCCCGGTGGTCTTAGCCACTCCTGCTGACAAACCCCCTCTTGTGTGGTAGGCTATGCGTGTTATGAAGAAATCAGGGGAAGACTATCTTGAGACGGTGCTGCAGCTCAGCGAGGAGAACGAGAAGGTGCGCACCACTGATGTGGCCAATCGTCTCGGTGTCTCCAAACCGAGCGTGAACCGGGCGATGAAGATCCTCGCCTGTGACGGCTACATCGAGCAAGAGACCTACGGGGACATCCATCTCACCGAGAAGGGGAGGCTCAAGGCCGCCCAGGTCTACTTCCGCCACAAGACCCTGACCAGTTTCTTTGTTGATGTGCTCGGGGTCGACCCCGTCGTCGCCGAGGAGGATGCCTGCCTCATCGAACACGATATCTCGTCGGCCACCATGGAGAAACTGGCCTCGTTCCTCCAATCATATCTAGAGAGCGAGCCGTAAGTTACAATAAACTTGTGTTCTCTGCCCTGTTCTTGACCTCGCATACAATTCTGCTTGCACAATGACAAAAGTTTCTGCTTGTATTGTCGCCCATCCTGGACGACACTTAAGGGGAAAGACTGTTAAGGAGGTCTACTATATGAAAAAGACATTGGTTGTATTGTTGCTCACAGCAATGCTGCTGCCCCTCTCCCTCTTTGCTGCAGGGACCAAGGAAGCGGCGGTCGACGAGAGCAAGCCGGTAACCGTTAACTATTGGACACACGAGGACCCGGCTCGAACCAAACTGGAGACTGAACTGATTGAGCAGTTCATGAAAGAGAATCCGAATATTACCGTCGTTCGGACCACCAACCCTTCTTCCAAGCAGATTGAGGTCGTTCAGACCGCCTTCGCCGCCAAGCAGGGGCCAGACATGTTCAACCTTCCCATCGAGGATCAGTATGCCTACATCTCTAACGGGCTTGTGGCCCCGGTTGATTACCAGGCAGCTGGGTATCGGAATGAGCAGGATCTCTTGGACAAGTACGTAGACGGCGTCCTCGACACCGTCACCGTCGATGGTGAGGTCTACGGTCTGCCCCTTGAGCTGACCAACTGGGCAATCTACGTCAACAAGAGGGTCTTCAGCTCAGCTGGTCTTGATGCCGAGCGTGATTATCCCAAGACTTGGGAGCAGATGGCAGACGTCAGCGAGAAGCTGGTCATCCGCGATGGCGACATCCTCGTCCGCCGCGGCTTCGACTTCCGCTATCCGTACTACCTTGAGTTCTTCATCCCGATGGTCGAGCAGCTCGGTGGCGACCTCCTCTCCGCAGATGGAAGTAAGGCCATTATCGGGGACGATGCATGGATCGGGGCACTGACCTTCTTGCAGCAGTGGGGACCGCTGGGGCGCAACCTCGGTTCTCCTACCTACAAGAATGCCCGAAGTCTCTTCAACCAGGATAACAATGACATCGCCATGACCCACTCTGGTCTATACCAGGAGGCCCGGATCAAGAGCGACAATCCTGAGTTCTACGAGAGCATGGAGTGGATGGTCATCCCGTTCCCGGTTTTCGAGAATGCTGTTCGAAACGTGGCTGCGTGCTACTATGGCCACTTCTTCATGGTCAATGCTGACAGCGACCCAGCAGTCCAGAAGGCTGCCTGGAAGCTCGCTGGCTTCATGCTCTCCCACGGTGAGGACTACCTGACCCGTGGTGGATCGATTATCCAGCCGACCAAGGCCCTCTTTGCCAGCGACACGCTGAAGAACATGCCCTACAGCCAGGTCTTCATCGACGACATGGCCCGTGCACACATGATTTACTACGGAGAGAACTCCGCCTCCATCCAGAAGCACATCCGCCAGGCAATCGAGTCGGTCATGCTCAGTGGCGTCTCCCCCGAAAAGGCACTTGCAACGCTGAGGGCAGCGGTGCAGGAGATTATCGACGAGCAGTAAACACTGCCAGATTGAGGCGGTCCTGCATATGTGCAGGACCGCCTCGTTTCAAAGACTACTAGGAGAGCACAATGAGGATCAAAAAAAACAGAGGGATTGAGAAGAAGCAGGCTCGTTGGGGCTTCCTCTTCGTTATGCCGGCGATGCTTTTCTTCTCGCTTTTTAATTTTTATCCGATTCTCAATGCGTTCCACACCAGTTTTTATAACCGAAAAGTGCTCAGCCGAGCAAAACCATCATTTGTCGGACTGGATAATTATGTTCGTCTCTTCGATGTCACGCGTGCCGCTAACCCGCTCTCCTTCTACAACAGCCTGAAGGCGACCATAGTATTCACCCTCGGGACCTTCATCCCGCTCTTGGTGCTCAGCCTCATCCTCGCTGTCTTAATCAGCAACCTCTCGAGCAACCGTGCAAAGAAGTTCTTACAGATCTCATACTACACCCCTGCCGTCCTTTCCAGCGTCGTGGCTGCATCGATTTGGATGATCATTTTCGATCCTCGCGGCCTGGGTAACCAGTGGCTTAATGCGTTGATGCGGACCCCTGGGGTTGATCGTAAATGGCTCGTCGACCCAGTCATGGAGCAGGTGTCGACGATGGTCATCTACTTCTGGAAGTACATCGGCTACTTCGTCATCCTCTTCATCACCGGCCTCGCCTCGATTCCGCCGACAATCTACGAGGCAGCGACCATCGACGGGGCGAACAAGAGCCAGACCTTCTGGCGCATCACACTGCCGCTGCTCAAGCCGACGGTGGTCCTTGTCTCGGTCATGGCGATGCTGCAGTGCCTGAAGACCTTCTCCACCCAGTACATGCTCTACACCAATGGGGCACCGCGCGCACCGATCAACGTCATCACCTTCAATATCTACATCACTGGTATTCAGGATCAGTACCTAAGCCGGGCAAGTGCGATGAGCGTGGTGCTCTTCATCCTGATGATGCTATTGACCCTCTTGCAGTTCAAGACGACCAAGAGCGAAAACGTCGACTACTAAGGGGGAGTGAGATGCAGATACGACATGAGAACATACTAGGAAAAATCGTGACCTGGGCGATTTTGCTCATCATGCTTCTCTTCACCCTCACGCCGATTATCTTCATGATCTCCAGCTCGATGATGACAAGCAAACAGATCCTGAGGATGCCCTTCAACTGGATTCCCGAGAAGTTCAACTGGATCAACTTCTCCAAAGCCATCAAGGGTTTGGATAACAACTATATCTTTTTGCGCAACATCCTCAACTCCCTGATCGTCTCCACCACGGTGGCCATCACCACGGTGCTCCTGGCCAGCCTCACCGGCTACGGCCTGGCCAAGTTCAAGTTCCGTGGCCGTGATGCGGTCTTCATGATGATCATGGGCACGATGATGATCCCCTTCGAGACCATCATGATTCCGCTCTACATGGTGGTGACAATGTTGCATATTCAGAACTCCTATGTCGGCCTCATCCTTCCGTTCCTCGTCAGTGCCTTCGGCATCTTCCAGATGCGGCAGTACCTGACGACCTTCCCCACCGAGTTCCTCGATGCCGCACGTGTCGATGGGATGGGGGAGTTCGGCATCTACGCCAAGATCGTCCTGCCCAACTGCAAGCCGGTCATCGCGACTCTCTCGATCCTCGCCTTCCGTAGCCAGTGGGACAATCTGCTCTGGCCGCTTCTCGTCAGCCAGAGTGCGAAGATGAAGACCATCCCCCAGTACATCTCGGCATTTGCCGAAGAGAAAGCGACTGACGAAGGAGCGATGATGGCGGCTGCGCTGCTGGCCAGCCTGCCGATGTTCATCCTCTTCATGAGCCTGACCAAGTACTTCATCGGCGGCTCGTCCGTCTACGAATCGCGAAAGGGATAAGATGTACGATACCATTGCAACCGACCTTAAAAAGGGCCATCCGCTTTTGGATGGTCTTGGGGCGGTAACCCCACTCCTTGACTCATGCACAGCGCTCAACACCGCCCGCACGCTCGCCCTCTGCGGCAGTGAGGAGACAGCGGGGCAAGCCAGGCGCCTGGGTATGGGTACGATCCTGGTAACAGAGGCGACCGGGCAGGACGAGATCCTAGAACAGATGAGCTGGTATGATGACCCGATCCCGAGCGATGTTTCGCTCGTCCTCTTCGACCTCGGCGGGGTGGTGGTCAAGGATATCATGATGCTGGGCTCGATCGCTCGGCGCTTCGGACTCGACCGAACCGAATTCTTCACTGACTATCGCCACTACGAGTTCCCCCTCATGGAGGGGTTCATCTCGGAGGAGGCGTACTGGAAGCGGACAGCTGCCCACTTCGGCATAGCGGTTGATGACAACCCCTTCAAGACGGAGTTCCGCCCCCGTCTCAACGACGAGATGGTGCGCCTCATCGAGGCGCTGAGGAGGAGCGGCAGCGCCTGGAAGTCCAGCGCGTTCGA
>CALFMX010000054.1 GCA_937902565.1 uncultured Spirochaetales bacterium | reverse complement strand
CTGCCTTCTTGGCCCTGGCGCCGAGTCGGACGACAAGCTCGAAGAGGAGGTCGCCGAGGGCGGTGAGCAGGATGGCGATCAAGGTCCACGAGAGGACCCGGTCGGTCTGCAACTGGACCTGGGCAAGCTGCATCCTTGAACCGACCCCATAGCGGGGGACGGTGAGTACCTCAGCGGCGATGACGACCTTCCAGACCATCGAGAGGGCAACACGGGCCCCGGTGACCAGGGATGGGGCAAGGGACGGGATGGTGAAGTGGATGAGGCGGTCGACGCCACGGATCTGGTAGAGGTCGCACATCTCGGTCAGGGATGGGTCGATGGTGCGCCACCCGCTCTCGACCTGGACATACATGATGGGAAAGCCCATAAGGAATGCGGAGAAGAGGGGTACCTGGCCACTGGTGAACCAGATGAAGGCCAGGAGGATGATGCTCATCACCGGCACCGCCTTGAGCATCGTGACAAACGGGCTCATCATCGCGCTGAAGAGCGGATACTTGCCCCCGAGCACCCCGAGGATGGAGGCGGAGACCACGATGATGAGGAAGGATTGGAGGGCTCGCACAACCGTCTCGGTTACGTTTGCCAAAAAAGGCCCCTCCCCCATGATCGTGACCAGGGCGGAGAGGACCGGGGTGAGGCCGGGCAAGAGGATCTGGCTATCGATCAGGGAGGCTCCCACCTGCCAGATGACAAGCAGGAGCGCTGCGCTGATGAGGATTGCCAGGGTGTGCTTGACCGACCTCACAGCTCCCCCTACTGGTAGAGATCCGCTTTGGGGACCGAGCCGCCGATGGCATCGGGGCTGAATGAGTGGAGGAAGGTGTAGTAGGCATCAAGCTCCCCCTTCGCACTGGAGGCGGGGCGGTAGACGAGGTTGCACGCCTTGATCGCCGGAGCGGCCATGGCAGCTGCCATGATGGAGGCCTCTTCGATGGCCTTACCTGCATCGGCAGGGTTTGCCGTGACCCACGCCACTGACTGTTCGTATGCAGAGAGGATCGCAGAGAGCTGGGAGGCGTGCTCGCGGGCAAAGTCGCTGCGCACCACCAACACGCTCATCGGATAGTTCTCGATACCGGTCAACGAGCTGTACAGCTCCTGTACGTCGGCGGCGACGTTGACCTCACTGTTCTTGGTACGTACCATCGTGACGAAGGGCTCGGGCAGGATGGCCAGGCTGACCTTCCCGGCGATGACCATCTGTGCAAGCTGGGCCGGAGCAGAGACGGAGTAGTCCATGATGACATCGACGCCCTCGACCAGGCCAGCCTCCTTGAGGAGGAGCCGCGCCATCTGGTCTGGGGTTGAGCCGGGACCGGGGACGTGGATCGTCTTGCCGATGAGGTCGCTGGCATCCGCAACGGAGGGATCGGAGGAGAGCACGCTCAGCATGCCGTCGCCGATGACCGCAGCCACCTGGATCTTCACACCGCGGTTATAGAGGGTGGCGGCCACGTTCGAGGGCAGGGCCGCAACATCCACCTCACCGTTGGCAAGGCGCGCTATGACCTCATTGGGAGAGGGGTAGACCGAGAGGGTATATGTATCCTCACCGAGGAAGCGGGAGAGTCCAGCAGATGAAAATCCGGTGGGCCCGGCCATCACGGCAATCTGTGCCGGCTCCTGGGGGCTCTCGGCGATTGGCTGGGCAAAGAGAAGAGTCACGGCACAGAGCAGTGACACCGACAGTAGAATGGTTCGTTTCATGATAACCTCCACGTTCACAGAAGAGGGGGCCATGCCCCCTCGCAATCAGACAATAACAATGCGGAAATACCGCTTCTTTCCGGCCCTCAGCAGGATCTCCCCCGCCTCATCGAGGAAGGAGAGGTCAATGGTAGAACGCGGATCATCGATCCGCTGCTGCCCTACCCATGCACCCCCGCCGGTCACCAGTCGCCGTGCCTCGCTGTTGGTCTTGGCAAGGTCGGTGCGACTGAAGAGGTCGAGCACCCCGATACCCTGCTCGAGCTCACTGCGCTCGACGGTAATCGAAGGCATCCCTTCCCTGTTCTCGGTGCTGATACCCGCATCAGTGCTGAAGAGTGCCTGGGCGGCACTGCGGGCCTTGTCGGCCTCATCCTTGCCGTGGATGATCTTGGTCTGCTCCCAGGCAAGGAGCTCCTTGGCCTCGTTGATATCAGCCCCCTCCCCTTCGTAGCGGGCAATCTGGTCAAGCGGGAGGAAGGTGAAGAGCTTGAGGAAGCGCACCACATCCTCGTCGTTGACGTTGCGCCAATACTGGTAGAAGTCGTAGGGGGAGTAGAGGGCGGGGTCGAGGAAGACCGCACCCTTCTCGCTCTTTCCCATCTTGTGCCCATCGGCGCGGGTGATGAGGTTGAAGGTGAGGCCGAAGCACTGCTCACCGCCCAGCTTGCGGATCAAGTCGATCCCGCTGACGATGTTGCCCCACTGGTCGTCACCACCGATCTGGAGGCGACACCCCTCCTTCTGGTGGAGGATGTGGAAGTCGTAGGACTGCAGAAGCTGGTAGTTGAACTCGACAAAGGAGAGTCCCCGCTCCAGGCGCTGCTTGTACGACTCGAAGGTGAGCATCCGGTTCACCGAGAAGTGACGCCCGATCTCGCGCAGGAAGGTGATGTAGTTGAGGTCGAGCAGCCAGTCAGCGTTGTTGTGCATGACCGCCGTGCCCATCCCCTCCCCTCCGTTGAAGTCAATGACAGTCCCGATCTGGTCCTTGATAGAGGCGCTGTTCTCTCTGATCTGCTCGATGGTGAGCATCTTGCGCATCTCACTCTTGCCCGACGGGTCGCCGATCATCGCAGTCCCACCTCCCACGAGGGCGATGAGGTTGTGACCAGCCTTCTGCAGGTGGTGCATCGCAAAGAAGGGGACCATATGGCCGATGTGCAGGCTGCTGCCCGTGGGGTCTACCCCGACGTACAGCGTCACCGGCCCCTCGTCCATCAGGGCGGAGAGGGCATCATAATCGGTGCATGCTTTCACGAAGCCACGGTCTATAAGGGTCTGGAGAGCCTGGTTCATGCCTCACTCCCCACACGTTTGTACTGCTTGGTCGCTTCCTTCATGGCGGCGACGAGGTCGGCGATGGGGAGACGGACCTGCTCCATGCTGTCGCGCAGGCGGAGCGTCACCGTCCCATCATCCTTGGTCTGGTAGTCGACGGTCACACAGTAGGGGGTACCGATTTCATCCATGCGGCGATACCGGCGCCCGATGGCCCCGCTCTCGTCGTAGAAGGTCGTGAAATCATCGCGCAGCTGGACCTCGAGCTCCTTGGCCAGCTCGGCGATGCCGTCCTTCTTCACCAACGGGAGAATTGCCACGGTGATGGGGGCGACGTTGGGGTGGAAACGAAGGACGGTGCGTACATCGCCACCTTCGAGCGTCTCCTCCTCATAGGCATCACTGAGCGCCATCAGGACGTTGCGCGTCAAGCCCGCCGAGGTCTCGACGACATAGGGGATATACCGCTCCCCGCTTACCGGGTCGAGGTAGGTCATATCCTTGCCGCTGAACTTCTGGTGCTGGGTCAGGTCGTAGTCGGTACGGCTGTGCACCCCCTCCAGCTCCTGCCACCCCATGGGGAAGAGGTACTGGATGTCATAGGCGTCCTTGGCGTAGAAGGCAAGCTCGTCCGGTCCGTGCTGGTGCCAGCGCAGGTGTGTGGGGCGGATGCCGATCTTGTCGTAGAAGCCCATGCGCTGTGCCTTCCAATAGGCAAACCAATCCTCGTCGGTGCCCGGGGCGCAGAACCACTGCATCTCCATCTGCTCAAACTCACAGGAGCGGAAGATGAAGTGCTTGGTGGTGATCTCATTGCGGAAGGACTTGCCCACCTGGGCGATGCCGAAGGGGATCTTCACCCGGCTCGATGCGACGACGTTCTTGAAGTCGACGTAGATGCCCTGGGCGGTCTCCGGGCGCAGGTAGATCTTCGAGGAGGCATCACTGGCCGCCCCGATGTGGGTGGCGAACATCAGGTTGAACTCACGCGGCTCGGTGAAGCTCTCCTTGGTGCCACAGTTTGGACAGGCGGCAGCAAGGTCGATCTGGTCCGCGCGGAAGCGCGCCTTGCACTGCTTGCAGTCGACCATGGGGTCACTGAAGTTCGCCAGGTGGCCGCTCGCCTCCCAGACACGGGGATGCATCAAGATCGAGGAGTCGAGGCCTACGATGTCATCGTGCAGACGCGTCATCTCCTTCCACCATATGTCGCGGATGTTGTTCTTCAGTTCCACACCAAGCGGGCCGTAGTCGTATGCGCCGTTGAGGCCCCCATAGATCTCGCTCGATTGGAAGATGAATCCACGCCGCTTGCACAAGGAGACTATCTTCTCCAGTGTAATCTCTGCCATTTATCGTACCTCTCTCTTCAATATATCCAATGCTTTTTCAATTCGTCCAAATGCCCGTTGGTTGGAGAGCAACCTGATCGAGTCAAAGAGCGGCAGGCTCACCGCACTGCCGGTCACCGCTACCCGGATGGGCATGAAGACCCCTCCGACCTTCAGGCCCATCTCGCTGGCGAGCGCCATGAGGTTGTCTTCGATCTCCTGGTCACCGAGGCCGCTCTCCAAGCCCGCCCTCAAGATACCGTAGGCACGGGTGAGTGCCTCGGTGGTGACCCCAAGGTCCACCCCCTTGGCACAGAAGATGGAGAGGTCATCCCACACAGGCTCCTCGAAGAGGAAGCGTGAGAGGGTGACGATGTCGCTGAGGACCTTGAGCCGCTCCTTGGCGCTGGCGGTGAGCAGGAGCAGCTGTTGCCTGCCCTCCCCATCGACGGGAAGGGAGACGAAGCCTGCATCCACCAGGTAGGGGAGCAGGAGCTCGAGGAGCTCCTCATCGCTCTTTTGGCGGATGTACTGGCCGTTGAACCACTCCAGTTTCTTGTAGTCGAAGACGCCGGGCGCCTTGTTGATCTTCTCCAGGGTGAAGAGCTCCTCAAGGTCCTCCCGGGTGAAGAACTCGCGCTCCCCGTCATACGACCACCCGACCATGCTCACGTAGTTGAGCAGCGCCTCGGGAAGGTAGCCCTGCTGCCTGAAATCACGCACAGCCGTCGAGCCGTGGCGTTTGGAGAGCTTCTGCCCGTCCTTGCCCATGACCATCGGCAGGTGGCAGTACGCCGGCGGCTGCCAACCGAACGCCTCGTAGAGGATGATATGTAGCGGCCCGGAGGGAATCCACTCCTGGGCCCGCATGATATGGGTGATGCCCATCAGGTGGTCATCGATGACATTGGCGAGGTGGTAGGTGGGAAAGCCGTCGCTCTTGAGCAGGACCGGATCGGGGCTGACGTCACGGTTCTTGCGTGTGATGTCCCCCATCAGGATGTCGTGGAAGGTGGTCTTCCCCTCGGTGGGCACCTTGAGGCGGATGACCGGGACGATCCCCTGCCGCTCATACTCTGCCCGCTCCTCAGCACTGAGGTTCCTGCAGTGCCGGTCGTACCCCTGCTGCTCGCTCTTGGCAGCCTGCTGCTCGGCCCTGAGGGCATCGAGGCGTTCGGGGGTACAGTAGCAGTAGTATGCCTTGCCGTCGGCGACGAGTTTCTCGGCGTACTCCTTGTAGAGGTCAAAGCGTTCGCTCTGTACGTACGGACCATAGGGTCCGCCGACGACCGGTCCCTCGTCCCACTTGACCCCGAGCCAGGCGAGGGTCTCGTAGAGATCCTCGAGCGCCTCTTCCGTGTAACGCTCCTGGTCGGTATCCTCGATGCGCAAAATGAACTTCCCCCCCTGTGCGCGGGCGAAGAAGTAGTTGAACAAGGCAGTCCTCACCCCACCGATGTGCTGGAGGCCCGTCGGCGAGGGGGCATACCGTACTCTTACGTCCATCAAACTAGACTCCTATCAATGATAGAGTTGTACCGCAAAAGAGAGATTATAGCAACACGGAGGAGGGTTGTTCCATTATTGAGCAAGAAGATATCAGGGCGTCACAAGCCACGCAACCGTGGCCTCCATCGCCTCATCCTGGGCCCCCTTGTCCTTGTCGTAGGGCAGAAAGTGCCCACCGGAGGGCAGCTCGAGGTGCCTATTGGTCCCCAGGGGCTTGCTCGTGACCAGCAGGGCCGCCTGGGGGGCGATGACGGTGTCCTTCCCCCCGATGACCGCCAGGGTGTCAGAGGCGAGGGTCTCCACCACCCCGACAGCCTTCCGGCGTACCTGCTCGAGCTGCCACAGCTGCTCAAGGAAGACGTACGACCAGTACTCACGGCCAAGGTAGGCGTCATCGTCGCTGTCTCCATCGTAGTAGAAGTGGTATTCAGAATCCTGGACCCATTCCACCCTACGCCGCTTGATGAAGTGGCGCATGATACGGATTTGCTTGACCGGGATCGAGGGAATGAGCAGCGCGGGGGCCAGGAGGACGAGCTTCTTGACGCTGAAGGCGGCGGCAGTGATGGTTGCCAGGGCCGCCCCCATCGAGTGGCCGACGATGGCCACCTCCCCATAGCGCCCCTTCAGGTACTCGAAGGATGCGGTGGTGACACCGATCCAGTCCTCTGCCCGGCTTCTGGAGAAGTCCCGTCCACTGGTGCCATGGCCTGGCAGGCGGGGACAGTAGACATCGAAGCCTGCATCGAAGAGGTCGACCCCCGGCCTGATGAGCTCCCCGGGGTAGCCGCCATAGCCGTGGACGAGGAGCACCGCACGCGTGGGCTGCTGGGGGTGCAGCATCGCCCAGGGACGGGCACAGCGGCGAACCGGGGCCCGGTCTTTGTAGTATCGTGCGTTGAAGTTCGGCAGATCGTAGGTAATGGTCATCACCTCTCCTACCAGTTCTGCTTGAGCAGGTTCAGGAGGTCAAAGCGTTCATAAGGGTCACTTATCTGAATATCCTGCCAGTTTCTTCCAAGC
>CALFMX010000053.1 GCA_937902565.1 uncultured Spirochaetales bacterium | reverse complement strand
GTCGTTTGCCTCGCCTTGTCCAACGCTTAAAAGTACGCATCCTCTTTGTCTATCCCTGAACCAGGGACTCCAACCTTAAGGTATTCTCTGGCCGCTTCCATCTGGGCAATAGATTTCTTGAGTCTTGCCATGTTCTGCTCGCTGTAGAACGGATCGACGGCCACTTCAAAAGGGATACGCTTCTCCCTGGCTACCTTCGTGGCAAACATGGTGAAAGCCTCGGTAGTTGTCAATCCAAGTTCTGTGCAGGCCTTTTCGTATTCACTCTTCAGCTGGGCATCAACTCGAAATTCAATATCTACTGTTGTGCTTACCATGATATGTTCCAATCTCCTTAGCATACTAATTTCGGTGTTCAGATCTATTTTGTAATAAGAAACTAAATCCAAGATCGTTATTTCAAGATAGCCTACCATTGATCAAGAGAACATGCGAGCACGCTGATCATCTTTTCACTCATTCGTATACTTTCACCACCGCGATGAAAGTACAGTTTTTAGTGAAAACCAGGTTCGTTCGGCCTCCTCCTCAGGAAGCTGTCGTCATTATATCCAGACTTCCGGGGTACTTCCGGGGTAACCTCCGGGGTAAGGCGTATTTGGTTTGATGCTCATCTGTACAACATAAGCTCATACAGACCAAAACTACGCATGAATTAAGAACCGATAGAGTGTGTAGATCGGCTGTTCCCCTCACAGGAGGCCTCCGTTCTAGAACAGGATGTCAACGACTATTCCTGATGAATTAAGCAGTGACCAAATAGATGTGACAAGCACTTGACTATACCCTACCTGGTAGGGTATTTTATAGACAGCTTATGCAGATCAATCGTGAATTTGTCATGATGCCGGAGTTTGATCGCCAATGGAAACACCTTGGGCTTGGTGATGAGGAACTTCGACAGCTACAGGAAGAATTATTGGAGAATCCCAAGGCAGGCGCTGTGCTAAGAGGCACTGGAGGGCTTCGTAAATATCGGATTGCCTTTCCGGGTTGCGGTAAGAGCGGCGGTGGTCGAGTGGCATATGTTGATTTCACCGTACATGAGACAATCTACTTGATCACGGCATATCCAAAATCCGAGAAGGACAACCTAACGGGCAAAGAAAGGAATGAAATCGCAAAAGTGATTACCGTTCTGGAAAAAGGTCTGCAGAAACAGGAGATAAGGAAATGAGTGTATATAAAAGCATCATGCAAGGGCTGGATGAAGCCGTCAAATACCAAGAAGGTAAGATCGATGCGCGAAAGACAAAAATCGCAGTTAAACCGGTAGAGTCTTTTTCCAGCGAGGACATCAAGCAAATCCGAAAGCGAGTCGGCTTGAGTCAGGTCATCTTTGCATCTTCTCTTGGCGTGTCCAAGAAAACAGTCGAGGCTTGGGAACGAGGGAGAAATACTCCAGAAGGCCCCTCCCGAAGACTACTTCAGCTGATCAGAGACAATCCTGAAGTGATTGAACAATACATGATCAAAGCTTAAGAAGTGCATCAGAATCACTTTCAGTCTACAAACTGGATATCCGCCTGGCCCTCTCAACGGCCGAAGCGATCATGGGGTAGATCGTTTTCCCAAGTTTGAACATCTCCGTGGAGCCATATAAAACTTCCTCACCAGCTGTCCTGAAATATCTTTGAGCATTGGCTATGGCATCTGCAATATAGATGGGATGCTTCCTACTATCAAACCCGCCCGGGATCAATGCGTTCACATGATTTTTCCATGCAGTGCAGTCAGCCAACACTACAGATGCTGCATCGTCAACAAACAAGTGATAGTAGAGCCAAACTTCAAAACAGGGATTGCTTTGCACCACATGCCAATTCGCTTTACCCGCACAACCGAGACGCAAAAAAGGTATGTGAGACCCCCACGTATCAGTATCGATGACAAACCAGACCTGATCCCCTTCCCCCACCTCATATTTGACAAGTGAATCCGGACCGGATCCTTCGATATCGGAACAAGCTTGCTCATACAGACCTGATGGAGAATTGTCACCCTGAGATTCGGCCTTCACGACTTCAAGGATGATCCTGGAACTGAGCCCCTCGAAGTACTTGAAGTATTGTGGTTCTCTTTTGCTCCCCTCACAATAGATTATGCAAAGAGTTGCATCTCTATCCGGCTCTTTGCGCTCATATAGCCTATTTCTTAAAATCATAGGCATCCCAGTTGATATCTTTCAGGTTCGCAAGGAATGGTATGGATCCGTACCGTCCGGAGAGATAGCCCTTGCGAATATCCTTTGTGTTGTGCTCCTTGAAATCGCACAGAGAATAGAGGTCGGAACTTCCCGAGAGGTCTTTCTCGACAAACCAAACCTCATCTTGCCGGAAGATCTCCTGATCTAGCAGATTTGATTCATGGGTCGTACAGATGAGTTGCCCCTTGGTATTGTCGTCGGCAGAAAACTTTCCAATGATCTCCTTAATGAGAAGAGGATGGATGCTGCGCTCAATCTCATCGATGAAATAGGTCACATCCTTGGTCAACAGGTCCTTGAACGCAGGGAGATAGTCCATCAACCGTATCGACCCGTCAGACTCTTCGGAGAGGTCAAACATCACAGAACGGCCGTCTTTCGTTGCGTGTTCTGTTTTCAACTGTTTCACGAACACCTCTCCGTTTTCCTCGACAACAATAATCTCCTCACCATCCTTGTTGAATAACCCGAGAACTGATCCAGGAGATTCTGCCACCTTATTCAGCAGCACATCCATGTCAGTCTTATTGTCATCACCGAAAAACTCCGCGATCGGTTTCTTCACAGTCAGCAGTTTCTTAATCCCGACACTGAATGAGCACAACACCTGTTCGGCATAGCGGTGGAACTCTTTATCGATGTCCAGCCTGTGGGCAAGTCCCCCGGAACGTACCTCTGGCGTGATGATAGCCAGCTTATGCATGAACCATCGATACGCATTTCTGGTATCCACTAACAACGAATTATCGAGCTCAGAGAGTATTTTCAGACAAGTCTTGTTCTGTTTGATCAAGTTGTTCTCCAAGATCCCTTTCAGCACACGACCTTCCTCGCTGTTCAGGAACCCTTCGGAAAGTCGCAAGACTGTCTTTCCACCTGTATGAGTCGATCGCTCGAACACGAGTTCGTCTTCACGCTTTCCCAACCCAGAGATATACAACTCTTCCTTGAGAACCGACTGTTCGCCAATCTCTACGGCATAGAGGTAAGGGACCTCCTGATTGATGAACTCAACGCCCAATATCATCGGCTCCCCGGATGAGTGGAAATGCTTCATTCTTTTCAACTTCATCGGACTGGGCAGGTCTCCCGTGACGACAATGTCTTGAAGAAACTCGAGCGCACGGATCAGGTTCGACTTGCCGGCACCGTTGGCTCCGTAGAATGAAGCCAATTTCAAGACTTCAATCCCTTGCTTCTGGTACTTGTGACCCTTCAAACGAGTAAATCGAGGAGCAGGAATCATATTGAATTCCTTCTCTTCGCCGAATGAATAGATATTGCGCAACATGCATCGTATAAACATATACGTGATTTTATCACTTGAAGTTTGATATTACAAGAGATTTCTTCTAAAATACCAATATCAATTTTGTTTTATTGTAATATTTTCACGTAATTCATTTATCCATTCGCCACCTGGCGATACTTCATCACCACATCGATGCCATCCGGCTTGATGACCACTCCATAGTTCCGCAGTGACAGTTACAGCCTCCGGTTTATAAATCTTGAGCCCGCAAGTTGTTGCGGGTTGTTTTATGCTTTTTCTCTTGACAATATATCGTAGTATAGTGTAGTATAATATAAGAGTCACAGGCTCTAGGGAGGCGCATATGGAGCTGAAGATCTTCAAGAACAAGCAGGGGCAGGCCCTCTATTTCATGCAAAGCGTCAGGAAGCCCGGGAAAAAGAACCCGACGAAGGAGAAGGTGGAGTTCCTCGGCTACCTGCACGACCTGGAGAAGGAGTATGAGGACCCGGTCGCCCACTTCAAAGAGCTGGCCAGGGACCTCTCGCCGGGCCAGAACACGCGGGAGAGCAACAGGAGCATTGCGGTCAACCTGCAGGAGCGGTACGACCTGGGGGGGATCCCCTTCAGCAGGGAGAAGAAGGACAACCCCTACATAGACAATGCCCATTACTTCGGCCACCATCCCCTCTCGGTCATCTACCACAAGCTGGGGATCGACCAGTTCCTCAACAACAGGCGCTCGAAGTGGGGCATCAAGGCCAACATGGACATGATCTTCAAGCTGCTGGTCTTCGGCAGGATCATCGCCCCGGACTCCAAGCTGGCCACGTGGCGGATGCGCGACCGGTTCATGCTGGGCAACTCGGCCTTCACCGACGACGACGTGTACCGCTCGTTCCCCTTCCTCAGCGAATACAGCAGCGACCTGCTGAGCCATCTGCACCGGCAGGTCAAGCGCACCTGGGGGCGCGACACGTCGCTGCTGTTCTACGACGTGACCAACTTCTACTTCGAGATCGACGGCCCGGACCGGGACCGGGTCGTCATCGACGAATGGGGGGAGGAGACCGTCGTCGCGGGGCTGCGCAAGCGGGGGGTGAGCAAGGAGGGGCGCAGGCTGCCCATCGTGCAGATGGGCCTGTTCATGGACCGGGAGGGGCTGCCGGTCACCTACGGCATGTTCCCCGGCAACACCAACGACGGCAGCACATTCCTGCCCATGGCACGGTACGCCAAGGAGGAATTCGAGCTGGACAAGGTGATCTACGTCGCCGACAAGGGGGTGACCGGGGGCACCAACATCTGCAACATCCTCGCCCAGAGGCAGGGCTACATCATCAGCAGGAGCATCAAGATGGTCGACGAGCCGACACAGGGGTGGGTGTTCGACCCGCACGGGTATGAGCAGACCCGGGGCGAGGTCTCGGCGAGGGACCTTGCCGAGGAGCAGGCCCTCGGGGCCCTGCTGGATGGCGAGGACGTCCTCGGCGGCGGGGTGCCTGCCGGTGCCAGGGTGACGGTGCCCACGTTCAGGATCAAATGGCGCAAGGAGGTCACCGAGCGCAGGACCGCCGTCGACGAGCAGGAGCGCAAGGTGAAAGTCGAGGTCAACACCATCCAGATAGCCTTCTGGAGCCGCAAATATGCGGTCAAGGCCAGGATCGACCGCCAGGCGGCCCTGGAGCGGGCACAGCGCAGCGGGAAGGTCTTCGACACCCATGGGGCCAACAAGTACTTCAGGGCGGACGCCTACGACCCCGACAGCGGCGAGCTGTACAAGGACATCGAATTCATCAAGGCCCTCGACGAGGATGCCATCGCACGGGACGAGAGGCATGACGGCTACTACCTGCTGGAGACCAACGTGGTGGGCATCGACGGGAATGAGAAGCCGTGGAAGGGCACGGCCCGCTTCAGGACGTATGACCAGCTCTTCGAGCTCAACCGCACCGTCACCGCCCATGACATCGTGGACATGTACCGCGGGCTGTGGGAGATCGAGGAGAGCTTCAAGATCACCAAGTCCATCCTGGCCACCCGCCCCATGTTCGTGCGCATGCCGCACAGCATCGAGGCCCATCTGCTGACGTGCTTCGTCTCGCTGCTGCTGCTGAGGATCCTCGAGGTGAAGGAGCTGAGGGGCACCATCCCCCATGAGCAGATCGTCGATTCGCTGAGGAGGGCGCAACTGGTGCACGTGGGCTCGAACATCTACATGAGCACCTTCTGCGACCGGGTGCTGGAACGCATCGGGATCGCCACGGGGATCGACATGACGCGCAAGTACTTCAGCAAGCAGGATGCCAGGAGCCTCAACAACCTGACGAAGCAGGTGGGCCAATGAGGATTTCATGCGCATGCGCATAAAGGAGCGATTGGATGAACAAGAGCGACAGGACAACCCTGGCCATGGCATTGCGCAGGTTCAATGCCAACCTCACCAAGGAGATCGACCGCTTCAACGGCATCGTCGACACCCTCTGCGCCGCCGAGGGCGGGAAGATCGGGAACCTGCCCGAGTCCCTGCAGGACTCGCCCATGGCGGCGGCCATCACCGAATGGCAGCAGGAGCTCGAGGGGCTGGCCGAGAGGATGGAGGGCTTCAATGCGCTGGTCGAGGAGATCGCCTCGGACTGGGACATCGACCTTGCCAGGGGCAAGGCCCTGGCAAACGTGGGCGAGCCGCCGGCAATCGCCGCACACCCACAGGAGCGCAAGAGCCACCGCCTCTTCGCCCTGGTCACCCCATCGACCAGGGAGGCACTCTCGGCACATGCCCGGGAAACCGGGCTGAGCATGAACCAGATCCTCAACGCGGCGATTGCACGCCATCTTCTTGAAGGGAACGGGCGATTGCAGTGATCTTGCCGCCTAAAACACAAAATTCTTTTTAGGACAGCTCCATTGTACTACATATTTTGGATTCCATGATTGCATTCATCTCATTTGAATGCAATTAATTATGAACTGATTATTGGGAATCTACTGCGGAACTCAGGATAGTAAGGTAGCGGAGCGAATAGGTCAAGAGGGATATTGACTACAACGTGCTGGAACGGAGAATTCACCCTATTGCCCCCTCCCATCTTGCCAAGTATCTCGTTGGGTACTATCGTTATCCTGTCAGTGCGTTTGCTTGACTATGAGAGAGAAACAACGTATCAATATATGAGTATATACGAATATATTCGAGGTATCATGTTAGAATTCTACGAACCGTCCTCCAAGGACAGACACCTGTTTCCACACGACAGTCGCTACCAGGCCTACCAGTACCACTACTCTTTCTCGGTGTTGTGGAAAGACGTGGTAGGTCTTACTATTTGCAAGACCGACACCGCCTTCTATTTGCACCTCGCCGAGGATGACTGCTTCCTCCTGCCGGTCACCGAAGACCTGCCGGCCGCGATGGCCGAACTCGAGGCGCACTGCAGGGAGAGCGGGCAGCGTCTACAGCTCGAGTGCGTCCCCCGCAAGGAGGCACAGGAGCTGCAGGCGATGGGCTACACCGCAGAGCACATCCGCAACCTTGACGACTACCTCTACACCAGCGAGAAGCTCATCAAGCTCAGTGGACGCAAGCTCCAGGCGAAGCGCAACCATATCAGCCAGTTCGAGCGTGCCTACACCTACTCGGTGCGCCACCTCTCGACCAAGGAGATGCGCGAGGAGTGCTACACCATGGCATCGACCACCTGGCTCGATGCCCAGACGAGCACCACCAAGGAGATCGAGGACGAGTTGACGGCCCTGCGCAATACCTTCGACAACTGGGATGAGCTGGGCTTTGTGGGGATGCTGGTCTGTGTCGACCACCACCTCACCGCCTTCACCGTCGGTGAGATCATCGACGACGGGATGGCCATCGTCCACTTCGAGAAGGGGGACACCTCCTACATCGGCATCTACTCGGTGATCAACCAGCTCTTCTGCTCCCAGTACCTCAGCGACGTCACCTACGTCAACCGGCAGGAGGATGCCGGGGTGCCGGGCCTGCGCAAGGCCAAGCTCTCCTACCGCCCCGACCTGATGGTCGAAAAGTACCGGGTGACCAAGCCATGACCGAAGTGCGGGTCTCCGATCCACGTGAGCGCGACGAGCTCTACGAGCTCTGGGCGCGCGTCTTCAACGAGGATCGCGCATGGCTCGACCGCTTCTTCACCCTCCGCTACGCTCCCCACAATATCTTTGTGGCCCGCGTCGATGGGGTGCTGGCCAGCGCGCTCCACGCACTGCCCGCCTCCTACGTCCAGGGGGGGTGTGAATCCCCCTGCGCCTTCATCGTGGGGGCGGCCACCGATGAGCGGTACAGGAGGAGAGGCCTGATGGCAACACTCCTTGAAGCGGCCGCATCCTCTTGCCAGAAGCCCATCACCCTCTTTCCCGCGGTCAGGGGGTTCTACGAGGCCAACGGCTACACCACCACCTCAAGTCTCCTCTCGTTTGACCTGGAAGAAGAGCCGGGTCCCCACGCCTCTCCGCACCCGGCCCAGTGGCAGACGCTGGACCGGATCTACCGGGCAGCCAACGAACGCGAAGGCTACCTGGTGCGCGATAAGGCGGCGTGGGCGTTCTTGGGCGAGGGGTACCAGACGGTGTCCATCGATGACGCCTACGCCTTCATCAACGGCGAGGTGGCAGTGGAGGCGTTCGCCCTCACCGACAGCGCTGCAGCCACCCTTGTCGAGATCCTCCCGAAGATGGGGGTCAAGCGAGTACAGACCCTCCCCGACTCCCCGCTCTCCCGCCTCCTGGGCCAAAAGAATGGGGTGCCCACCCCGATGGGAATGAGCACCCACACCACTCTGCTCGGCGTCTACATCGCAGAGCAGTACTGATTTTGCCTACCGTACCGTCAGCACAAACTCCCGGCTCCACTGATTGTCGCCCTCATCGGTGATGGTGAGGGTCAACGGGATCTCTGTCCCGGACGGGGCATCGGGTGAGATGAGCAGGCGCATCGTGTTGGCCTCCCCATAGATCCGCTGTGAAGCGGTTGAGGACCAGCGGCTGTTGTTGGTGCTCGTATACCCGGCATTGAGGCGGGAGAGGGTGAGCTGGTCTCGAAGGAGGGTGACGTACTCGCTCTCACTTGAGAGCGTCGCCCTCAGGGCTCTCTCGTCAACATTGCCCCGGTTGGTGTAGGAGAAGCCGACCGCCAGCTGGGTGTTTGTCGGCACTGCACTGCTGTCCCAGTAGAGCAGGGCGATCCCATCGATGGAGACCTCCTTCCAGAGCGCCTCATAGTAGCCGCCCTTGCCTTCCCTCTGGTAGGAGGAGACATCGGTGATGAGCTCCCCGGTGGTACGATCATACCAGCCGCCGAAGATGGCCTCTGCCGACCCACTCTCGGGCACGGGGACGGTGACCTCATCCCCACTGAACACGAGGTCGATATTGCTCCGTTCGTCGATGAAGCGAACCCCGTCCTGGTAGATGGCATAGAGGGTCTGGTCGGTATAGGGCATGGTGATGGTCTCTCCCTGTTGGTAGGTGACGCTATCGGGGGTAAGCCCCCAGCCGGCGAGGATGCCGACCTGTCGTGTATTGAAGCGGATATCTCCGGCTGCAGGGAGGGTGACCTCCCCATTGGCGTTCGCCCTGATCTGCTGGCGGTAGCTGTAGCGATACCCCTCCCCCTCACTCGAGAAGTCCAGGGTCAGCGTCGGTCTCCAATAGGGGCTCTTCTCTTGAAGCCAGGCAGCCCATTCGCCCTGCTCGCTCTCATCGAGGGTGAGCAGCTCACTCAGCAGTGCATCGCTCTGCTTTCGGCTCATACGGTAGGTAGAGAGGAGGGCAAGGTCCCTCTGGCCTTGGCGATACGCCTGGAGGTCTCCCTTCCTCACTGCCTCCGCCATCGTCTTTCCAAGCGCTTCGCGCTCCTTCTCGATGGTGACATCGAGCTTCTCAAATACTGGTTTAGCCTCATTGAGGGAGAAGGTCTTCCCCGCGATGGCCGCGTACTGCGTCTCTGCGGTCGGGTGTGCACCCAGACCCATCGAGACGACAGTAAGAATAATGATCAATCCAATGTGTGTTCGTTTCATAGATTTCTCTCCTTTCATCTCTTGCATATAGTTATACAAATGGAGAGGGGGAGGAGGCAAGAAAGGCAAACCCTTCTTCACCTACTCTTCAGATAACAAGGATGGGTGAAGGGTGATACTCCTCCCATCCATCGAGAGCACCCCTTCGTCACGGAGCAGTGCCA
Organism: uncultured Spirochaetales bacterium; assembly: GCA_937902565.1. Lineage (GTDB taxonomy): Bacteria > Spirochaetota > Spirochaetia > Sphaerochaetales > Sphaerochaetaceae > Sphaerochaeta. The sequence continues at coordinate 17,861 of CALFMX010000053.1, read as the reverse complement.
ACTGCCGACTCAGCGACGTACGGGCGAAGCCCAGACGTTCGGCAAGCTCTTTTTTGGTGATCGGCAAGGTAACACTCCGCGTTCCTTGCTCCTTGGCAAGGCGATGGAGGTAGGAGAGCAGACTCTCTCTCAGGTCCAGGGTCACCAGACGATTGATGGTGGTGCCCAGTCGATGGGCCCGGTCGCTGATGATCGCCAAAAGGGTGAGCAGGACCTCCTCACGACTCTCGCAAAGCTCAAGCACGAGCTCCCGCTTCAGATGGAGGATTGTACACGGCTGCTGGGCCACGACCTGCATGGGATAGGTGTTGTTGCTGCCAAAGAGCAGCGTTGCACCGCAGCTCTCGCCGGCGTCCAACACTTCTGCCTTGAAGAGCCGCCCCTCCTCATCGAGGTTCTGCATGCAGACCGAACCATCGAGGATGAGGTCGAGCGTCGTACACCGCTCTCCTTGCAGGGCGATGATCTGATCCTTTGCATAAGAGGTACGGCGTGCTCGTCCTGCCTTGATGAAGATTTCTATCTCTTCACTATCGAACCACAGTTTTTTCACCATTCATCGCTCCATATGTGTGACCTATGATACACATTATTGGAATCTGCGCTACTATACTAGCAACATCATCACAAGGAGTACCCTATGATAGAGACAATTTTCACCTACACCGCAACCGACGAAAAGGTTATCGAACGCTTGATCAATGAAGATGTGGCCATGATCAACCACGTGGTGCTGCCAGGCGGCGAACGGCTTCCGGAGCATCACAGCGACTCAAACGTCTTTTTGATCATCGTCCGTGGAAAGCTCTCCATGCAGCTGGGCGAACAGGAAGCCCACGTCTACAGCGAGCGAGTGGTGCAAGTCCCCTTCCATACCAAGATGAATATCACCAATGGCGGCGATGAGCCGGTGGAGTTCTTCATCGTGAAAACACCACATCCACGGGTATACAAGGAGTAATTACATGAAAAAGGCCATCCAACGCAGTGTACAGGTCGCATCGTTGCTGTTCTTCATCCTCTTGATTTTCAAGGGGAGGGTCCAGCTCTGGATGCTTATCTTCGCCTCCTCGACGCTCTTGACCCTTCTCTTCAGCCGCTTCTATTGTGGGTGGATCTGCCCCATCAATACGGTCATCAGGCCGATCAGCTGGGTGAAGAGAAGATTGAGAGTCAAGCGGCAGAAGATGCCCACCTGGATCGAAGGCGATATACCACGAAACATCGTCCTCGTCCTCTTTCTAGCGACGATGGCCTTTGTCTTCAAGACCGGCAAGAAACTGCCGATCCTGCCAGCCCTTCTCGGAATAGGGGCCCTTCTCTCCATCCTCTTCGATGAGGCGTTGTGGCACCGCCACCTCTGTCCATACGGGACAATCTTGAGCTTTTTCGGGCGTTTTTCGAAGAAGGCGATGCGCATCGACCCGAATACGTGCACCAACTGCCTCCGTTGCGTTCGCGTCTGCCCCTCCAATGCCATCGTCGTCAAAGACGAGACACACACGATCATCAAGAGGGAGTGCCTGGTCTGCCACGAGTGTGAACGGGCTTGCAAGGCGGGGGCCATCACCTACATCTAGAAGAGGAGGCCGGCTTATCACAAGAGAGAGGGAGAGCTGCGCTCTCCCTCGTACGTCTGTTTTAAGGTGTCTCTCCTTACTTGTCCTTCTTGAAGCAGAGGAACCAGTCGACGCAGTTGAGATCTTCCGACGTGTCGGCCATGCGCTCCTTGGCGGTGCCACAGGTGCCGGGGGACGGGACGATGACATCTTGTCCGGGTCTCCAGTCGGCCGGGGTGGCCACCTGGTCCTTGTCTGCCTTCTGCAGGGCCAGGACCACACGCTTGATCTCATCAAAGTTCCGGCCCAGGGAGGCAGGATAGAAGATGATGGTCCGCACGATGCCCTTGGGATCGATGACGAAGACTGCACGCACCGCCTGGGTGGTGGACTGGCTCTGCACCATGCCGTACTTGCGTGCCACATTCATCGAGATGTCCTCGATGACCGGGAACTTGACCTCAAGGTTCTTCATGCCCTTCCACTCGATCTCCTGGATCTTGCGCAGCCATGCGATATGGGCGTAGATCGAGTCGATGGAGAGGCCGACGAGCTCGGTGTTCAGGGCCTGGAACTCCTCGTACATCGAGGCGAAGGTCATGAACTCAGTGGTACAGACGGGGGTGAAATCAGCCGGGTGGCTGAAGAGGATTACCCACTTGCCCTTGTAGTCAGCGGGGAAATTGATCGTCCCCTGGGTGGTCACAGCGGTAAATGCGGGTGCCGGGTCGCCGATAAGCGGTAATGTTACTGCGGGTTTCAAATTCTCTTCCATGTTTGTTGACTCCTTATTGTTCGAATAGTTTGTTTGCATGGACTAACAATACTACAATCTTATAACAAAAGCAAGTCCTTATTAATAATTAATTCTATTAATATGCCACTGCTCCCTTTGTTCCATGTCACACACGGTGATTTATCTGCGCGAGATCCCCTCTTTCATATCTGAAGCCGTTGTGGATGCCCCCTGTTGGGAGTATCATAGAGAGACATATCAATGGAGGCTGCCATCAAGAATCAGAAGGGCTTTGTCCGACACTTTTTCTACTCCATGGTACTCGTCCTCATCACCCTGACATCTGCAGGGTATGGCAAGGTGGCGATGAGCAACCGTATCGTTGCCATGAGCCAGAAACTGCATGAGACCTACGAGATCGTCAACAACACCAGAACCCTCTCCTCGAGCCTCACCGGGGTCCGTCTCTGTGAACGCGGCTATCTGCTCACCGCCGAGGAGCGCTACTACAACGCACTGCAGAACAATGCCCGGGCCTTCCGCAACCAGAACCTCGTCCTCCTCTCACGCTTCGATGACTCATCGGTCGAGTGGGCGCTGCTGACCACGATCCAGGACGACTTCGAGCGCTTCATCGCTGATGCAGTCACCCCCCTGCTCGCCCTGCGCCCCCCGGACAGAGCGGGGATCAGCGCAGAAGAGCAGCGCCGCTACTCCGCCTTGATGGATGTATCGCGCACCACCAGCGATGAACTCTCCTCGATCATAGCTGACTTTGAGGAGCGGCAGCACAATGAGCTCCTGGCCCGTCGCCTCGAGGTCGAACGCCTGGCTGCCATCGACCGCAGGACGACCATCATCGCCCCCATCGTCCTCATCCTGGTCACCTTCCTCTCCGGCCTCTACACCACACTCCGCCTCGAGCGCTACAAGCAACAACAGAAGAATGACCGGGAGCAGCTCCGTATCACCGGCGACCGCCTCGCCATGGTGATCGAGGGGACGAACCTGGGCACCTATGAGTGGGACATCCCCACCGGCGCCTTGGTGATCAACGACCAGCTTGCAGCCAACATCGGGTATAGCAGGCAGGAGTGTGAGCCCTGCACTACCGAGACGGTCAAGCGCTTGGTCCACCACGATGACCTTCCGCTCATCATGCAGAGGACTGAGGAGCTCCTTCACAAGGAGATCGAGTTCTATAGCGCTGACATCCGCCTCAAGCACAAGGATGGGCACTGGGTGTGGGTCCTCGACCAAGGCAAGATCATCAGCTGGGATGAGGAGGGCAACCCCCTCCTGATGATCGGCACCCATACCGATATCAGCGAACGGGTCAAGGGAGCCGAAGAGCTCAAGCAGCAGGAGGAGGAGAGTCGCAAGCTCCTCGATACGATGAACCAGGGCTTCGTCTACTGCAAGATCATCGTCGACGGGGAGGGGGTGCCCGTCGACTACCAGATGCTGCGCTTCAACAACAACTTCCATGCCCAAACCGGCTTGCCTGAAGAGCGGCTTGCCGGCCGTCTCCTCAGCGAATTTGATGTCGGCGACGTGGCAGCCCCCTTGATCGAGAAGAACGGGCAGGTCGCCCTCACCGGCGAGTCGCTGAACTTCGAGATCTACAGCTCCCTCTCAAACCGATTCTTCCGGATCTCCTCCTACTGCCCCCAGATCGGCTACTTTGCCATGATCCTGGATGACATCACCCAGGAGCGCGTCCTCGAAACCCAGCTGGGAGAGGAGCGGCGGCTGGTCAAGGCCACCCTCTTCAATATCGCCGATGGGGTCATCACCACCGACGGCAGGGGCACCGTACAGTTCATGAACCCGACGGCAGAGAGCCTGACAGGGTGGGAGAACAGCGAAGCGCGGGGCAAGGATGTCGACACGGTGCTGCGGATCTTCTCCTCCCGGGATGGGAAGCGATTGACATCCCCCTTTGAGCAGGTCATGACAGAGCGTGCCAGCACCACCAGCAACGAGTGGACCACCCTGGTGTCGCGTGATGGCATCCAGGTCTATGCCGCAGGCAAGGCAACCCCGATCATCGGTGACAACGGGGAGATCGCCGGCGTGGTCATCATCATGCGTGACGTCACCGAAGAGCGCAAGCGGCAGCAGGAGATCCTCAACCTCAGCTACGTCGATCCTTTGACCGGCCTCCATAACCGGCGATTCTACGACCAGAGCAAGAGGGAGCTCGACAGCGCTGCCCACTACCCGCTCTCCCTGATCATCGCCGATGTGAACGGCCTGAAACTCACCAATGATGCCTTCGGCCACGATGCCGGTGACACGTTGCTCCAGACGGCAGTCAAGGCGCTCACCGATGCATCCCCTGCCAAAGCGGTCATCAGCCGCATCGGCGGCGATGAGTTTGTCATCCTGCTGCCCAACAGTAGTGAGGAGGAGGCGGTGGCGGTCATCAACCGATGCATCACGCTGCTCGCCCCCATCCATGTCCACGATGTACCCGTGTCGATGAGTTTCGGCCATGCGACCAAGGAGGATGGCGAGGCCCCCTACGAGGCGATCTTCAAGCAAGCCGAGGATGTGATGTACCAGAACAAGCTGGGGATCAACCTGAGCTTCAAGAAGGCGCTGATCACGGCGGTCCTCGATCGGCTCTTCGAAGAACACCCGGAGTTCAGCGACCATTGCCAACAGGTCGGTTTCTACTGCCGTGAGTTTGCCCGCACCCTCGGCTACCCACATGATGCGGTGGACCAGATGCACCTTGCCGGCCTCTACCACGATATTGGGCGCATCGCCATCGATCCGACACTCCTGGAGAAACCCCCGGATGAATTGACCGGGAGCGAGCTGATCGAGATCCAGCGCCACGCGGAGATCGGGTACAATATCCTCAGCTCGGTACCCGACTACTCCTTCATCGCCCGGGCAGTGCTCCACCACCACGAGCGCTGGGACGGCAGGGGGTATCCCCAGGGACTCAAAGGCAGCCTCATCCCCCGCTCCGCCCAGGTGCTCGCCATAGCAAACGCCTTTGTCGATGCGCTTGAGGCGCTCGATGGAGACGAGGAGTCGGCGTGCCGCACCCTGCTCGACGATGAGCTCAGCTACTTCGACCCGGCCCTGGTGCAGCGATTCATCGACGATGTCGTCCTCCCCAACAGCCAGCCCCCTCTCTCAGAGCCGGGCAGCCCTAAAGGTACTGTGAGAACTCCACCTTCTCCCTGTTCGGCCCCTCAATAGTGAAGAAGCTCACCCCCCGCTCAAAGAAGGGCAGCGTCTGCACACCCCCCTCCAGGGCAGGGTGGCCGAGCTGATTCACCAGTGCGTAGGTCGCCTCGATATCAGAGACATCCAGGGCGATGTGGTCGATGGCACCAGCCTGACCCGCCGTCCGCTCCTCCTCGTAGGTCTCGATGACGAGGGTGCCGCACCTGAGGAAGGCGACCCTCCCTCCGGGGTGCCTGTTCTCATGGATGACCTCAAAGCCGATCGCCCCATAGAAGGCGATGGTCTCATCGATCGCTCCTGTCGGAAGACCGATATGCTGGAGCCCGCGCACCACATCCTTCATCTCCTTCACTGTGGTCCCTCCTCTCTTCCCCTCCATTTGAACAGAGGGGATACAATCGGTCAAGATGCGCTTGACTTGTCCTCTCAATGGCCTACCATGGACGTATGACCACCACAGACCCCCTCATCACCCTTACCCAGGATCTGATCAGGATCCCCAGTCCTTCGGCAGGAGAAGAGCCGATCGTCACCTTCATACGAGAGACGATGGAAAATCTTGGCTACGACGAGATCTTCGTCGATGAAGTCGGCAGTGTCACCGGCTCGATCTTCGGCAAGCGAGCCGGTCTCAACCTCCTGCTCGACTGCCACATCGACACCGTGGGTGTCGATAACCCCGACTCATGGCACGTCGACCCCTTCGGTGCGACGCTCCACGAGGGGAGGATCTATGGGCGAGGCGCGGCTGACATGAAGGGGGCGGCTGCAGCGATGATCAGGGCGGTTGCCCGCTTCAAGGAGATCCATGGAGACGACTTTGCCGGTTCGGTGAGCGTCTCCTGCACCGTCTGCGAGGAGTGCTTCGAGGGGTATGCAGCCCGCTCCATCGCAGAGCGCACCCACGCCGATGTGGTCATCATCGGGGAGGCGAGCGAGCTCAACCTCAAGCGAGGCCAGCGTGGACGGGCCGAGATCACGCTGACCACCTACGGCTCCAGCTGCCACTCCTCCAGCCCCGCCTCAGGCACCAATGCCATCGAGGCGATGAGCCGGATCCTCCCCGAGATCCTCTCCCTCCCCGTCCCCTCCTGCCCGATCCTCGGACAGGGCATCCTCGTGGCCACCGATATCATCAGCAACCCCTACCCAGGCCGTTCGGTGATCCCCGACCGCTGCACGGTCACCTTCGACCGCCGCCTCCTTGTCGGTGAGAGCCAGGAGGCGGTCCTCGCCCCCCTTGAGGCCGTTATCGCATCCTGCCCCTCAGTCAAGGCGTCGGTAGGTTTCACGACCGGGCGGATGGAGAGCTACACCGGCCATCCTATCGAGGCCCTCCGCTACTTTGGCGCCTGGCTCATGGATGACGACCATCCGGTGGTCCGCCAAAGCCTTGAAGCGCTCAACACACATGGCATCCCCGCTACCCTCTCTCACTATCGCTTCTGCACCAACGCCAGCTGCTATGCCGCCTCCCTTGGCATCCCCACCATCGGGTTCGGCCCGGGAAGCGAGGAGATGGCCCACACCGCCAATGAGTACATCACCGTCGAGGAGCTCGAGACCGCATACCACGGCTACCTCATTTTGATCGAAACACTGCTGTCAAAGGCCGATTCATCTGCTATGATGGGCTCATGAAATACGTACGTCTCCTATCTGATGGCCTCACTCGATACGGGATCCTCACAGAGGATCAGATCCACATCATCGACACCACCCCCTTTGAGGAGTTCAGGAGGACCGGCCAGGTCGTCCCCCTCGAAGGCGCCCACCTCCTCGCCCCCACCGACTTCTCCAAGGCGATCTGCATCGGGCTCAACTACCGTGACCACGCAGAGGAGCTCCAGCTCGCCATCCCCGACACCCCGGTGGTCTTCCTCAAGCCCTCGACCACAGCGCTCGGACCGGGGGAGCGCATCATCAAGCCTAAGATGTGCAGCCGCCTCGACTATGAGGCTGAGCTCTGCGTCGTCATCAAGAAGGAGGCGCACTTCGTGTCCACCGAGGAGGCGTTCTCCTACATCCTCGGCTACACCATCGCCAACGATGTGACGGCACGCGACCTGCAACCCAAGCAGGGGCAATGGACGGTAGCCAAGGGCTTCGATACCTTCTGCCCCTTCGGGCCGTTCATAAGCGACGAGGTCGACCCCTCTAACCTTGCCATCGAGAGCCGGGTCAACGGGGAGCTCAGGCAATCCTCCAATACAAAGAACCTCATCTTCACCGTCCCCTATCTCGTCAGCTACCTCTCCCACGTCATGACCCTGCTGCCGGGAGACATCATCCTCACCGGAACCCCGAGCGGCATCGGTCCTATGGAGAAGGGTGATACGGTGGAGATCACCATCGAGGGGCTCGGGACCCTGAGCAACCCGATCGCCTAGACCACGTTCGATACCCTGACCAAAAAGGAAGCACAGGGCAGATTCCTCTGCCATGTGCTTCTCTTTGTAGGTGACGGGTCTTCGTGTTACTGCTGCAATTGAGCGAGCACCTCATCCACGATGGCCAGGGCCGAGTCGATCTCCGCTCTCCCCACCACCAGGGGGGGCACGAAGCGCAGCACGTTGGCCCCTGCGCTCAGGACCAAAAGGCCCTTGGCGAAGCAGCCATCGACGACGGTGCGGGGAGGGACAGAGAGGACAACCCCCTGGATCAGGCCCATGCCCCGGGTGGTGGTACAGAGATCGGGGTGAGCGGCAACCAGTGCCTCCAGCCCCTGATGGAGGTACGCCCCCATCTCGCTGACGTGGTCACAGAAGGAGGCATCAGAGAGGCGGCTGACCATCTCGTTGATGCCGGCTGCCGCAAGCGCATTGCCCCCGAAGGTGGATGCATGGTCGCCCGGCTTGAAGACGGTGTTGGCCCTGCCTGTTGTCATCATCGCCCCGGCGGGGATACCCCCGGCAAGCGCCTTTGCCGTGGTGAGCACATCGGGCTTCACACCGTAGACCTGGTGGGCGAACGGCTTGCCGCTGCGACCCATGCCCGTCTGCACCTCATCGAAGATGAGCAGCAGGTCCCTCTCGTCACAGAGGGCCCTCAGCCCCGTGAGGAAGGCGTGATCGGCGGGGATGATGCCCCCCTCCCCCTGGATCGGCTCGACGATGATGGCACACGTCTTGTCGCTCACCAGTGCCTTGACCGAGTCGAGGTCGTTGAAGCGTGCATAGGCGAACCCCGACGGAAGCGGATCGAAGTTGGCATGGTACTTGGGCTGTCCCGTTGCCGTGATGGCACCGTAGGTGCGCCCGTGGAAGGAGTCGACCATCGAGATGATCTCGCTCCGCTTGGGATCGTGGAGGTTGCCGAACTTGCGTGCAAGCTTGAGGGCCGCCTCATTGGCCTCCGCCCCGCTGTTGCAGAAGAAGACCCGATCCATGGAGGCGAGGGCGGTCAGGCCCTTGGCCGCCTTGACTGCCTCGCTGTTGTAGTAGAGGTTCGAGCAGTGCAAAAGCCCCTTCTCCAGAACGCGCTCGATCGCCTTCTGAAGACCCGTGTCCTTGTAGCCGAACGCGTTGACCGCGATGCCGCCGACGAAGTCCAGGTAGCGGTTCCCATCCTCGGCAGTGAGGTACATCCCCTCACCCCCCTCAAAGACGACCGGCACCTGTGCATAGGTGTCCAATAGATAGTGTTTTCCCTCTTCAACGCTCATAGCGCCCCCTCCTCTCTCTCGGTGACCATGGTCCCGATTCCCTCAGTGGTGAAGATCTCCAGGAGGATGGCGTGCGGCAGCCGTCCATCGAGGACGTGAACGCTCTCCACCCCCTTCTCAAGCCCGTCGAGGCAGCACTCGACCTTCGGAATCATCCCCCCCTTGATCGTCCCGTCGGCGATATAGGCGAGCGCCTCGCTGCGGCTGAGGCTTCTCAGGATCGTCGAGGGGTCATCCTTGTCCTTGAGGATGCCCTCCACATCGGTGAGGAAGATCAGCTTCTGTGCAGAGAGCGCCCCGGCGATCGCACTTGCCGCGTAGTCGGCGTTGATGTTGTAGGTGTTGCCCTCACTATCGGCGCCCACCGGGCTGATCACCGGCACGAAGTTGTTGGCAAGCAGGGTCTCGATGAGGGTGGTATCGACGCGGTCGATCTGGCCGACAAAGCCCAGGTCCCGCCCCTTCTCATCGAGCTTCTTCGAACAGGTGAGGGTACGTCCGTCCTTGCCGCTGATACCGACCGCCTTGATTCCCTCACCCTCAAGCGAATCGACCAGCTCCTTGCCGATCGAACCGGAGAGGACCATCTGGGCGACCTGGGCGGTCTCGCTGTCGGTGACCCGCAGGCAGTCGATGAAGACGCTCTCCTTGCCCAGCCTCGAGAGCAGCGAGGAGATCTCCTTGCCGCCCCCGTGGACGACCACCGGCTGCAGGCCGATGTACTTGAGCATCGCGATGTCCTGGATCACCGAGCGCTTGAGCTGTTCGTCAACCATCGCCGACCCACCATATTTGACCACCACCGTACTGCCGGCGAAGCGCCGGATGTAGGGGATCGCCTCGATGAGGACCTTTGCCTTCAAAATCTCAGCTTCCATATAGTGTTTCATCAGCTTCTATACTCCCCGTTGATCCTCACATACTCATAGGAGAGGTCACAGCCCCAGGCGGTCGCCTCCGCGTCCCCATCCCTGAGCACCGCCCGGGTGATCACCTCGCGTTCCATCAGGATGGCGCGGGCGAGGTGCTCGTCGAAGGCGAGCGGGACGCCCCCCTCCACCACCTGCACCTGCCCCTTCTCACTGATGAAGTAGAGGTCGACCTTCAGCGGATCGAACGCAGCACCGCTGTAGCCCATCGCACAGAGGATGCGGCCCCAGTTGGCGTCGGCGCCGAAGAAGGCGGTCTTGACCAGGTTGCTGCTGATGATCGAGCGGGCGAGGGTGCGGGCACTCTCCTTGTCCTTCGCCCCCTCAACGATCACCTCGAGGAACTTGCCCGCCCCCTCCCCATCGCGCACGATGAGCTTGGCCAGGGCGGTGTGAACGTACTCGAAGGCACGCTTGAAGGCCTCCCATCCGGGATGGGCGGGAGAGAGGGGTGATGAGCCGCTCGCGCCGTTTGCGAGGACGAGCACCGTATCGTTGGTGGAGGTGTCCCCATCGACGCTGATCATGTTGTACGAGTCGACGATCGACGAGCCGAGGAGTTTTTGCAGCTCCCCCTTCTCGATGGTCGCATCGGTGGTGATGAAGCTGAGCATCGTGGCCATGTTGGGGTGGATCATCCCACTGCCCTTGGCCATGCCCCCGATATGGATGGGAAGCCCGTCAATCTCGAGGGAGACGGCGACCTCCTTGGTGAAGGTATCGGTGGTGCAGATGGCCGTTGCCGCATCCGAGGCCCCCTCGCGGGTGGCGGCGAGCACCCCTGAGGCGAGGGCGACCCCCTCCCTGATGGGCTCCATGGGCATGGGGACCCCGATGACACCGGTGGAGCAGACCAGGACCTCCTCTGCCGTGATACCAAGCGCCTCGGCGGCAAGGCACGCCATCGTCTTGCAATCCTCATCCCCCTGGGCTGCGGTGCAGGCATTGGCGTTGCCGCTGTTGACGAGGATCGAGCGGACGGTCGGCGAGGAGGCGACGATCTGCTGGTCCCATACCACCGGGGCCGCCTTGACCACGTTGGTGGTGAAGGAGCCGGCAAAGGTGCAAGGACGGTCACTGACTACCAGGGCAAGATCCTTCTTGCGCTTCTTGATCCCGCAGTAGACCCCTGCTGCCGAAAAACCGAGGCTCGCGGTGATGCCGCCATCTATGATTTTCATCTCGTGCTCCTCCTAGAGCGGGCTGGCCACCGCGGTGGTGAGCCCTGCTGTCTCGTCGATACCAAATCGGATGTTCATGTTTTGTACTGCCTGGCCGGCGGCCCCTTTGACGAGGTTGTCGATCGCCCCGATGGCGATGACCCTGCCGGTACGGTTGTCGACCCTCCACCCGATGGCACAGGCGTTGGTGGAGCGCACGAAGCGCGTCTCGGGCAGCGAGGAGCCCAAGAGGTGGATGAAGGGTTCATCGCCGTAGAACGCCTCATATGAGGCAGCGATCTCCTTCTCCGATACCCCGCTCTTCAGGTTTGCGTAGCAGGTGGAGAGGATGCCGCGGTTCATCGGCACGAGGTGGGGGGTGAACTGCACCACCACCGCCTCCCCCTGGCAGCGGGAGAGCTCCTGCTCGATCTCGGGGGTATGGCGGTGGGTCGCCACCCCGTACGCCTTGTAGTTCTCGTTGACCTCACAGAAGAGGGAGTCGATCTTCTCGCTGCGCCCGGCCCCACTGGTGCCACTGGCGCTGTCGATGATGATGGAGGAGGGGTCGATGAGGCCATGGGAGACGAGCGGGGCAAGGGTGAGGATCGAGCAGGTGGTGTAGCACCCGGGGTTTGCGATGAGCCGGGCTCCCCTGATCGCCTCCCGATGGAGTTCACAGAGGCCGTAGACACTCTCGGCCAAGAGGTGGGTGGTGGGGTGGTCTGTCTTGTACCACGCTGCATAGACACTGCTGTCGCTGAGGCGATAGTCGGCGCCGAGGTCGATGACCACACAGCGGGCGAGGATCTCCTCATTCACCTTGGAGCTGGCCATCCCATGGGGGAGTGCAAGGAAGAGGACGTCACAGAGATTGGATGCCACCTCGATCTCCTCCTCGCACAGGGGGAGGTCGCAGATTGCCTTGAGTGACGGGTAAATCTCTCCAAAGGTACGCCCACTGTAGGAGTGGGATGCGAGGTAGGTGATGGTGACCTCTGGGTGGGCAGCGAGCAAGGCAACGAGTTGGGAACCGGCATAACCGGTCGCCCCAATGACTCCAGCAGTAATCATACTATCCTCCAATTGGATAAGATTGGTATAATTATACAGGTATTTTGTTTTTTGCCTAGTATCTATGCATATAATTCCATTAATCTTGCATATATATTGAACAGCCAGCACCCATTAGTCATCAATAGGTGTCCAGAATGCCTACTGCGCCCGCCGCTTCGCCTCGACATGCTGCGCTACCAGCTTCAGGAGGATCTCATCGACCTCCAGGTCGCTTCGCAGGTTCCTGCCATCGATGCGCGGGTGGGTGGAGATGTGGGAGTATCCATCACAGATGATGGATACGGCACGTTCGGTCTCGATGATTCCGGTATCGATGACCAGGTCGAAGAGCGTGGCGTCATTGCAGTCGGCGCCGAGATCGCTCTTGACGAACATCGTGCGGATCTCCTCGACCCGGGTCAGGATCCGCCGACACTCCGTGTCGCTCTGGCCGAACTCATCCTGCTTGCGCATGACCCGAAGGGCAAGCGGTGCCTTGAGGCGGACATTGAGGATATCCGTATACCCCTGGAAGACACTGAAGCCACCGCGCCCGAGCAGCACGATTCCGCCCACCTTGGCAAAGGCCCGCATCGCGCTGAGCAGGAAGGTGATGGTCATCGTTCGCTGCTCATCATAGCGTCCCCAGAAGCCCGGGGCCGAATCATACACCTCAGAGAATGCAGAGAAGCCATACTCGCTCATGATGGCCTCGATATCCTCCTTGTCGATGAGGACAAGGCCCAGGTTATTGGCGACCTCCTGGGCGATGAAGGTCCCGCCACTGCCAATCTGTCGACTGATGGTAATAACACCCATAGCTGCCTCCTACCCCTATCGTAGGACGGTGCCATGGCACTGTCAATGAAAAGGCTAGAGGGTTTCCCAATCAAGCCCGATGACCTGCTCGACGAAGATGTGCGCAAGGCGTGGGTCGAACTGGGTGTGGGAGCAATCCTTGATCTCCCGTGCCGCCTCCTCGGTGGTGAGCGGGACACGGTAGGGCCGTGGGGCTGTCATCGCATCGTAGGCATCGGCGATGGTGATGATCCGTGACGCGAGGGGGATCTCCTCGCCCTTGAGCTGCTTGGGGTACCCGGTCCCATCGTAGCGCTCGTGGTGGCAGAGCACGAAGTGGGCAAAGCCGGCCATCTCCTCCACCGAGCTGAGGAGGCGGTACCCGATCTCGCAGTGCCGCTTCATCTGCCGCCACTCCTCGTCGGTGAGCTCTTCGTCCTTGTTGAGGATCACCTCATCGATGGCGATCTTCCCGATGTCATGGAGGAGGCCTACCAGGCGTAGCTCGCTGGCGGCCTTCTCCCCCATCCCATCGGCACGGGCCAGCTTCTCACAGAGCTCCGCAACCCGGCGGGAGTGCAGCTCCTCGCGCCGGTTCTTCTCATACAGTGTGTTTATGATGGCATATACCGCCTTGTCTCTCATATTTGGGCTGTCGATGACCTTGCGGCTGGCAAGGTTCATCTCAGCCTCCTTGATGGCTTCGTTGAGGGAGGAGTGCTTCCAATCGACCACACTGGCCCCCCAGCTGATCGAGGGGGCGACCGACCCCATGATGTCAATGTCGGCAACCTCGGCGCTTGCCGCCACCAGGATCGCCTCGACCTCATCGAGCGGTTTGTCGAAGAAGAAGAGGGCGAACTCGTCGCCACCGACGCGGCTGAGGTAGTCCCCCTCGGGTAGATGGGTCTCGAAGATCTCGGCGATGCGCTTGAGCAGGTGGTTGCCCTCATCACGCCCAAACGCCTCGTTGAGGATCTTGAGGCCGTTGACATCGATGAACGCAACGGCGAGGTGGGCTCCCCGCTGCCGCTCCAGGGTCTGGACGTAGTTCTCGAAGTGGACACGGTTGTAGAGGCCGGTGAGCGCATCGTGGTCACTGGCCCAGAGGATCCGCTGTTCATTGCTCTTGCGCTCGGTGACGTCGAGGGCCATGCCCAGACTCTCCAGGTGGTCCATATCAACGGTGGCGAAGATGGAGAGGGAGAGGTTCAGCCACACCACGCTGCCATCCTTGCGGATCAGGCGCTTGTCGAGGTTCAGCTCATCGACCTCCTGAAAGTACATCCGCTCGGTGGCCTCCTCGCTCACGATCATATCACCGGGGTGGGTGAACTCCTCCCACCGGTGACCGATCATCTCGTCGCGCTCGTACCCGAGCAGGTCGAGGTAGCTCTGGTTGATGTTCATGATCGTGCCACTCTCCATATCGGTGAGGGACATGCCTATGGGAGCCTCCTCGAACATCGTCTTGAAGAGGCGTTCACTCTTCTCCGTCTCGATCTGGTCGGCGATCGTCCGGGCTTGCCTGAAGAGCAGGAGCGACAGGAGGTAGGTACCCAGGGGGTAGATGACCAGGAGGGGAATGAGCATGACCCGTATCACCTCGCTGCGGGTTCCGGGGGGGATGATGAAGAGGGTGATGAGCATGAGGAGGTGGGTGATGATCCCCACCCCGTAGAGCTCCCAGCTATTGACGATCTTCTTCTCGATGGTCTTCTCGAAGCGATAGTGGTGCCACACGGTACCGATGATGGCGCTCGTCACGATGGTGACGATACCGATAACGAGCCCCTCCCCGCCCTTGGCCAGGCGGTAGATGATCATCAAGGCCGAGCCGACGACGGTGGGGACCGTGCCGTATGCCATGCCCGTGACCACCACGAGGATGGTGCGCGAGTCGAAGAAGAGTCCCTCGGAGAAGCGCAGGGGATTGAGCATCACCAAAATTCCCAATGCACCGATGATGATCCCCACCAGAATCTTGTGCGAGCCCAACCTCCTCAGGCTCTTGAAGGGGTAGGTAGCGAAGAAGATCGACAAGGCGAGCAACATGGTGACATTGTAGAGGATGTTGTACATCACGTTCTCCCAAAGAACCTGACCTGGTTCTTGCCGGAAATCTTTGCTTCATAGAGGGCACGGTCCGCCTCTTCGATAAGCTCACTTTTGGCCCAGTCGGCACTGGTGAGGGCAGCGACCCCGACGCTGATGCGTACATCGATGCTCTCACCCTGGTAGGAGAAGCGATGCTCCTCCACACACCTGCGGAGCCGTTGGGCCAGCTCATACGCCTCATCATCACTATACCCGGTCAAGACGATCACAAACTCATCACCGCCAAAGCGGCTGACGGTCTGTTCGTTCTGGGTCAGTTGGGTAGCGAGCTTCCCGAACTCAAAGAGTACGGTATCACCGGCGAGGTGGCCCCACCGGTCGTTGATGTGCTTGAAGTCGTCGATGTCACAGATCATGATGTGCGCAGAGCCCGCATCCTGCAGGTGCAGGCGCACCCGCTCGATGAAGTAGCGACGGTTGTAGAGACCGGTGAGGGGATCCTCGTAGGAGAGCTCCTGCAGCTTGAGCTGCAGCTGCCGCCGTTCAGTGATGTTGATGATCATGACGGTGACGGCGCGATGGCCGAAGACGGGGTTCTTGAGCGGGTGCATCCTCGTCTCAAACCACTGGACTCCGCCGGGGCCTCCCTGTTCAGGGAGGATGACCTGGTCGGTATCGAGCTGGTAGTCGAAGGTGTTCAGGGTATTGGTCTCGAGGGTATGGCGGATATGCGCCATATAGAAGTCTGCGAATTGCTTGGGCATGAACTCGTAGATGTTCTTGCCTTTCATCGGCTTGCCATCATCGTAGAGGGTACGCTCGGTCCCGCCGAACACCTCCAGGTAGGTGCCATCCTCGGCGATGACAAAGAAGGGATCAGGGATTGTGTTGAAGAGCGAGTAGAGCAGCTCAGCCAAATTATCCTGATGTATCATGTCATCACTCTACCATAAACGGCCAAGAAGACAACAGGCAGAGAGAGTTGACACACTCTCTCTGAAAGAGTAATTTTGTCTGTGTGATCTGGGGTCGTAGCTCATCTGGTAGAGCGACTGGTTCGCAATCAGTAGGTGGAGGGTTCGAGCCCCTTCGACTCCACAACGTCCGTCCCGTCTTGGGACGGATTTTTTTGTCCTCCCCCTTCTGCCAAAGGACGAGATGGTGTACGGTAGGCTCATGAGAGATCGGTACATCGAGGCTGTCCTCCACTACCTGCGGCACAGCGAGCGGGCAGAGGCCCGAGAGCAGCTGCAACAGCGCTTTGATGACGGGGGTGATGAGCGGGCGACCATCCGGGCGTTGGGCCACCCCTTCGCCTGCTCCCTCAGCCTCACAAAACGGCCCAAGGCTGTGGTAAGAGCAGAGTATCGCCTCCACTACCGAAAGAGTCTTGGCGTCGTCATTGCCCTCTCTCTGATCGCTGCACTGGCGCTCCTGCTCATCCCCCCACTCTTTCGCCCGATCCGTATCACGCGGGAGTTTCTTCTGACCCGCGCCCTGCTGGCCATCTCAATCTCGGCACTCTCCAGCGCCACGCTGGTGACCCTGCTCTTTGTCCTGTTCGGTTCATTGGGCGTCCGCCTCCCGATGCCGCGGTGGGATGAGGCGGCCCTGGCCCACCTCCTCGGTGAGGATGAGCTGATGATCACCGGCGGGGAGTTGTGGTCCGAGCTGATCCTCTCACTTCTCTGCCTGGCCCTCCTCTTCACACTCTCACTGCGGCCTGATGGAGTGAAAATTCAGGGGCTCCCCCTCTTCACCGCCTCAGCGCGGGGCCTCTTTATGGCGGGGATCCCCATCCCCATCGCCTCCATCCCCCTCTGGGTATGGAAGAGGAGAAGGGGAACGTGGAGCCGTCCCCTCTTTGTGTGGGATACCATCAGAGAAGTGGTGGGTGTGCTCTATACGGTGGTGCTCCTCACCCGCTGGAACCTCTACACCCCCGCCTTCCTCGCCTCAGTCGGCGAAGAGCGCCTGAAGATCATCATCACCGCCCTCTCCGTGCTGTGGATTGGGCTGACCCTCCTGGAGCGTGCCAATGATGGCTATACGGTCTTCACTGGTACCGCACCTGGGAGAGGGTCTTGAGGAGCGCTTCGGTGACCACCTTCGAGTGGGCGATGAAGGGGTTGTCGTCGAGGCGGCCGATGACCGCCTCCCGCTCTTCGGCATTGCGGTAGGTGAGGCCGCGGAAGTGGTTGTGGTAGTCCTTCTCCTTGCTCTTGAAGACCTGCTCATCGATCGTATGGCGGATGGCGCTGCACTGACAGACCAGGTGCTGCCAGCGTGCCTCATCGAGATGGTCGCACTCCAGAAGTGAGTAGAGGATCGCCAGGGCATGGAGCGCCCGGTCCTCCTCATAGCACTCGTACCACTCCTCATAGAGGCGGTGCATCTCATCCCAACTGGCAACCGTCCCCTCCTTGATGGCCTCGATCATCGCTGCCACACGCGCCTCAGGGACCAGCTGGCCACCGAGGTTCAGCCATGGGCCGAGGCTTACCCCTCCCGAGCCTTGCAACGCACTGACCGTTGTGTTGTGTGTGACCGCATAGGTCGCGATGGCCCAGACGGCGTAGTAGATCAGCATCTCCTCGTAGGCGCGGTACGCTTGGCCCGCCTTCAACACCCTCATCGGCACCGCGCTGTTCTCAAGGCCGGGGGCGAAGACCTCGAGGCCCTCGACGATGTCCC
>CALFMX010000052.1 GCA_937902565.1 uncultured Spirochaetales bacterium | reverse complement strand
GCGCGCGATGCGGGCGGCCAACCGCGCCGCCAGCCGGGCGGTGGTGGCATCCCGGTGGTACGCGACAGCGACGGCATGCTCAGCGGTCGCGAGGCGGTCATCGACAAGGACCTCGCCGCAGCCCTCATGGCCAAGGCGCTCAATGCCGACCTCTTCGTCATCTCGACGGCAGTCGAGAAGGTCTTCCTCAACTGGGGGAAGCCGGACCAGAAGGCGCTGGAGACCATCACGGTCGATGAGGCGGAGCAGTACATCAGGGAGGGCCACTTCGCCCCCGGCTCGATGCTGCCCAAGGTCGAGGCAATCGTGGACTTCGTCCGCTCCACCGGCAACATGGGCCTGATCACTGACCCCTCCAACCTCTACGGGGCCCTCTATGAGGGAAAGGGGACCAAGGTTGTCAGCTAAGAAAGAACCTCTCTTCAAGGATGCCAAGAGCGCGGTCATCACCATATCAGTGGTGACCTTCTTGGTCGCATTCGCCCTCTTCGCCATCAACCACAACGACGAGAGCCGGCTCAAGAAGGCCGCTGCCAAGGCCCTTGGATTCCAAGAGGAGGCGTACACCCTCATCGAGGAGCGCTTCGAGCTGGCCAGGACGATGGGCCGGATCCTCGTCGAAGAGGGGTTTGACGACCCCTTTGGTGAAGTGGTCGGGTCCTGGGACGCTGAGGAGGGTGTGGAGGAGACCAGCCGCCTCTACAACGAGGTTGAGACCCTCCTCGATGGGGTACAGAAGCGGTTCTACAACGAGCCCTCCTTCCCTCGGCTCATTCCCTACTTCGAGGGTGCCTACCACGCTGAGCTCGCCCTCGTGCCGTGGGTGGAGGAGTACAACAGCCAGGTTGACTTCTTCAACGCCACCATGGGGAGCTTCCCGGCTTCCATCGCCGCAAAACGCCTCAAGCTGGAGCGTCTAGCGCGCTTCTCTGTTGCGTCTGCGCTGAAGGGTCGCCCCTGAGAGATAGAGGGGCAGGAGCACCACCAGCGTTGAGAGGTTGTCCTGGATGAAGAGGGAGGGCATCGCCACCCTTCCTGCGATCAGGATGATCGTCAGTACTGAAAAGCTCGTCATGATGATCGATCCCCTCCGCCTGTCGAAGAGCAAGAGGAGGG
The DNA here is from genome assembly GCA_937902565.1 of uncultured Spirochaetales bacterium. GTDB lineage: Bacteria > Spirochaetota > Spirochaetia > Sphaerochaetales > Sphaerochaetaceae > Sphaerochaeta. The sequence continues at coordinate 4,035 of CALFMX010000052.1, read as the reverse complement.
CGGGGATGAAGAGCAGTGGGTTGATCACAGCGATATTGATATTGGAGTAGGTCATGTCCATGTCACTGAAGAGCATCATGAAGAGCAGGAGCGAGCCGAGGATGGCCAGGAAGAGGTAGAAGAGGGCCAACACAATCTGTTTGGCTCGCTGGCTCGTCAGTGTCAGGATCAACAACACCAGAGCTATGGAGAGGGAGATGATCAGGGCGGTGGCCTTGGAGCTGCGATGGGTCAGCCGTGGATGCTGGTTCTCGGCGATTATCGTGCTCTTCTTCACCACGGGTGAACCAAGGCTGGCACTGAAGTCCAGGAGCGCCGCCTCAAGCTCTTCGGGCAGGAACATCGCATCCCAGCGATTCTCGCTGCGGTCGATGCGCGGTCCCTGCAAGGCAGAGAGGGCCCAGGTCACCAACGGGCGATGGATCATGTAGGGATCGATGAGGTCGCGGGTGCTCTTCCCGGTAGACTGGCTCTTCGCCCACCGGCCGAACTCACCGCCGGTTGCCACATCGATGATGTCACGGATGCGTGTGGCACAGTTGTCGTCATAGAAGTGGTAGAGGTAAGTGGCGTACTCCCCGTTGATGTGCTCGCCCAGGTATGCGGAGAGTGACCACTTCACCTCGGCCGGGAGTTCGAGCTCGACGAGACGCACGTCGCGCCCCTCCTCGAGGGCTTCGGCTATCCGCCAGCCGCTGTTGCTTGCAAGGACGTAGTAGTACATCCGTCCACGGGCAAAGTTGAGGTAGAAGTGCTCCTGTGTATCATCGAAGATCCCCCAGTCGTACATGATGGAGCTGCCGTTGGGCAGGTCGACGATGAGGGCGCTGTGGCCGAACCACGCATGGAGGGGGTCGCCGGGCCCGACGGTCAGCAGCGAGATGGCGATCTCTTCGGCCCATGCGCGCTGGTTGGGTGCAAGCGCAACCTCCAGGTCGATCTCGCCCAGCTCGGCGAGGGTGTCTGGGGCCAACGGCGGGGCGGCTGCCCACAGGAGGGGGAGGGTGAGGAGGAACAGGATGGGGAGGAGGGAGCACCGTTTCATCGACTTAGCATACCACAGAGGGCCCGCTCTTCCAACCTGTTGATTTTTTGCCTTGTTCACTCTACCTTGTCTGTGGAGGTGAGATGGAGCGTAACATCACGACGCTGGGTATCGTGCTCCACAGCCAACGATGGGGGCAGGCCAACCGCCGCCTCAAGGTACTGAGTGTCGACCTGGGGATCGTTAATGTGGTGAGCTATGGGGCACAGAAGTCCCGCAAGGCGGTCAAGGCCGAGGTCTTCTGTGACGGGCAGTTCTTCCTCTACTACAATCCAGTCAAAGGCGACTACACCCTCAAGGACCTCTCTCCGATCGCCGGCCACGAGGAGATCCGTGAAGATCTGTCCCTCACCTATACCGGCCTCTTCTTCTGTGAGATCATCATCAAGGTCCATGGCGGGGAGAGCGCTGAGGAGTACTCCCTCCTCTCCAAGGCGCTGGATCTGCTCACCATCATGCCGGAGAGGCGATCGCTGATCCTAATCCAATTCATCCATCGCCTCAGCGATGTGCTGGGTATCAGGGTGGCGCTTGACCGCTGCCCTGGCTGCGGCCATCCCTACGGGGAGGGCGAGATCGTCTACTTCTCCTCGCTGTCGGGCAGCCAGTGCTGCGAGCGCTGCGCAAACCTTGAACGGACCTTGCTCCTTCCCCCCGGGGCGCGCCGCTACCTGACCCTGACTGCAGACATGAGCTTTGACGAGGCGGTGGGTGTTGACTTGAACGAAGGGGCCTTGGAGCGTATAAAGGCATATATGCTGGGCTATGCCCAGTACTTCTGCCCAGGGGAGCTGGCAACGCTGGCGTCGGGCTTGTTGTAGAATAGAACTGAATGAAGGTTGTAGATAGATGATTTGGAACAAAAAACCGGTGGCGAGTTCGCTTGTCCGCCAACTCAATGAACAGTATGGCATCGACATGATCACCGCCTCCATCATGGCACGACGGGAGATCACCAGTGCAGAGCAGGTGAAATTCCTCGTCGAGAAGGAGTTGACGTGGCTGCACAATCCCTTCCTCTTCGATGATATGGAGACGGTGGTCGAGCGGATCCTCGACGCACGGACGGAGGGGGAGCGGGTGAGGATCTACGGCGACCGTGATGTGGACGGCATCACCAGCACCGCCTTGCTCCACCTCGAGCTCTCCGCCCTGGGCATCGATGTCAGCCATCGCCTGCCCGAGGGTGATGAGCCCTATGGCCTCAGCCGCAGCGGCGTCGATGAAGCCCACCGGGATGGGGTGACTCTGATCATCACCGTCGACTCGGGGATCAGCAACATCGATGAGATCTCCTGGGCAAGGGAGCTGGGCATCGATGTCATCGTGCTCGACCACCACATCGGCGGCGAGAGCCTGCCTCCGGCCATCGCCATCATCAACCCCAAGCTTGCCGGGTCGGGCTATCCCTTCGAGCACCTTGCCGGTGTCGGGGTGGTCGCCAAGGTCATCTGGGCCCTGCGCTACGCCCAGACCCCCTTCTATGGCCAGGAGTTCATCCTCGCCCACGCCCAGCCGGGCAACGATACGGTGATCATCCAGGCGATGCGGGTGGAGAACCTCCTGGTGATCGACCAGGTCATCGAGGAGATCAATCCGGGCCTCATCAAGGTTGACCAGTCGAAGGCGTTCGCGTTCCTGGCCACCGGCCTGCCCATCCTTGTCCTCGATGAGGCAACCGAGCGCGCCCAGCTCAAGAGTGCCTTCGGCAAAGCGGTGGATATCCACCTGACCGACCTCAGGGGGAACTTCGAGTCGGTACTGCCGATCGTCAAGGGCAAGGGGCTCTTCGCCCTCTCCAAGATCAGCCGCGCTGCACGCTATTCGCCGCACGGCAATGATGAGCTTGCCGTCCTCTTCTCTCTCTTTACCGCCTATACCTTCAAGGCTCATCCGAGCCTGGACAGCGGCTATGAGGAGATCCTTGACCTGGTGGCCATCGGGACAATCGCCGACCTGATGCCGATGGAGGATGAGAACAAGATCCTGGTCCAACGGGGCCTGAAGGTCCTCAACAAGGGGCAGCGTACAGCGCTCGTGCCCCTCTTCACTGCACAGAACCTCCTCGGCAAGGTCCTCTCATCAAGTGATATCTCCTGGCAGATCAGCCCGCCGATCAACGCAAGCGGGCGGATGGGCCGCCCTTCGGTGGCCCTCAACCTCCTTCTGAGCCAGACACTCGGCGAGGCGGAGCTGCTCACCAGCGAACTTCTTGCGATGAACAAGGAGCGCCAACGCCTCGGCCAAGAGGGGTGGGAGCGGATCCTTCCCCTCGCCCAGGATAGCTTCGAGGCGACCGGGTCGAAGATGGTCATCGTCAACGACCCCGAGATCAGCCGCGGCATCACCGGGGTGATGGCCAACCGCCTGCTGCGCCACTTCGGCGCCCCCGCCCTCGTCATCGCCCGTGGGGAGGAGGGGAGGATCAGCGGGTCCCTGCGCTCAACCGAACGCTTCCATGCCCGCGACTTCCTCTCGAACTACAGCGACCTCCTCCTCGACTTCGGCGGCCACGCCTGTGCAGGCGGCTTCTCCGCCAATGAGGAGAACCTTGAGGCGCTGCTCAAGCGCATGGACTCCCTCCTTGATGAGATGGACTGTCCCGAAGAAGAGACGGGGGAGGTCACCATCGACTGCACCCTGCCGCCCAAGTACATGAGCCCGGCGATGATCGAGGTGGTTGAGTTCTTCGAGCCCTATGGGGAGAAGAACCCCACCTTGGTCATGCATATCGAGGGTGCCCGCATCGACGCAATCCAACAGCTCTCCAACAAGAGCGGCGGGGCCCACCACCTCAAGCTCACCCTCGCCTACGGGGAGTACCGCTGGCCGGCCCTCTACTGGGAGAGCGGGGACCGCCAGGGCAAGGATTTCGATACCGGCAGCCTCGTCGATGTGGTCTTCCGCCTCGGGCGCAACTACTTTCGCAACCAGGAGAGCCTGCAACTGGTGGTCATCGATATCAAGGAGAGCGCGACTCCTTGACACGG
>CALFMX010000051.1 GCA_937902565.1 uncultured Spirochaetales bacterium | reverse complement strand
CAGACATCCGGTGCATCATGCTTGTCGAGCGACTGGACGAGCTCGATACGCGATTTACACAACTGGCACTCATACTCATACGACGGCATATGATCCTCCTCAGATCCCTATATCATTCCTGCCAAATGTCTCTTGAGCTCCACGAGCCCTTCGTTTGGCACATCCATTCCCTTAATGACCAACTGCGTCCCCTCGAGGAGGAACATCTGCCTCAGGAGGGGAATGTTCACGGCCTTCCCCTCTTTGCGCAAGGTGGCGATATACCCGCTGCGGACCATCTGCGAGAGGGTCGAGGCATCCTTCTCGCTTCTCATCTCGATGAGGGCATCGGCGCTGTAGCCACCCTCCCCATTGCCATTGAGCAGCATGAGCACCACCTCCGACTGCTCGAAGACCGACTGCGGCAGATCGAGGCCCAGGTCGAAGAAGGTCTTGGGCCGCTTGGCGTAGATGGCGATCTGGGCCCCTTCCATCTTCCGGGCAGTCTCATCATCGATGGAGGGGGGGCCATCCTTGTAGCGCCGGTAGGTCTCCTCCCACTCTCCATCGGTGACCAGGATTGCACCCTTGCCCACTGCCCTCAGCGAGAGCGGGCCACGCTTCTGGGAGAACCAGGTAGCCCCCTCCTCTGTCTCATGGCGCGAGAAGCCGGGCACATACATCAAGGCGGTGTTCACCAACACAGGGGGGTAATCCCCCTCGATGACCGCCCATTTGGAAAAATCATCCAGATCTGCCGGATAGGTAGAGCGCTCGCTCGAGAGGGCCAGGGAGATGCGCTGGCTGCGTGCCCCCAGCTCCTCGATGCCACCGAAGGCAAGGCGTACCAGCTCAGCTTCCGAGACGGCATCGACGGTGATGACCAGCGTCCCATCCTCGCCCATCAGTTGGACCGGGCGCAGAGGCGCCCGTTTGACGAAGGCGGTTGCGCAGGAGGTGAGGAGCATTGCACATGCAACGCTGATCACCACCACTGCTCTTCCCGCTCGCTTCGTCATATCACTGCCTGGTCACTTCGATCTTCAAGGGGAGGTCGGCGACCTCGTACACCTCACAATCGAGTGTAGCAGAGGTGATGGAGTTGGACAACGTCTCCCGGGCTATGGTCTGCCCATGGGAGGCGAACACCTGAGAGAAGATCTCCTCACCCTCCCACCTGAGAGCGATGCGGTCACTGACCTCGAATCCGCTCTCCTTGCGCAGGTTCTGCACCGTACGGATGATCTCACGAGCGATGCCTTCATGCAGCAACTCCTCGGTGATCGTGGTATCGAAGCCGACGGTCAGCGACTCATCGTTGAGGACCTTGACCCCCTCGCGTTCACTGCGCTGCACGATGATCTCGGCCTCGGTGATCGACACCGTCCCGGCGCTGTAGGTGATGGTGTGGCTCTCCCCATCGAGGATCGAGGCGATGAGCTGGCCGTCGAACGCCTCGATGAGGGAGGCGACCTCCTTCATCTGCTTGCCGAGCCTGGAGCCGAGGACCTTGAAGTTGGCCTTCGCGCTGTAGGTGACCAGTGCAGACTCATCACCCTCGATGACCACCTCCTTGACGTTGAGCTCCTCGGCGATGATTTCGCTCATGGAGGAGAGGATCGCCCGCTCCTCCTCGTCGCGGTCCACCAAAAAGAGGGTGGCGAGCGGCTGGCGGATCTTCAGGTTGTTGGAGGCACGCAGGGCACGCCCCATGGCGATCGCCTTCTGTGCAAGGCTCATCTGCCGCTCAAGCTCCAGGTCACGTTCTCTCTCGTCATAGGTCGGATAGTCACAGAGGTGGACACTCTCGCACATCCCTTCACTGCGGAGGTTCTGGAAGATCTCCTCGGTGGTGAAGGGGATGATGGGGGCACTCACCTTGATGAAGGTCATCAGGACCCGGTAGAGGGTGTCGTACGCCTGTTTCTTGTCACTATCGCTCTCGCTGCGCCAGAAGCGGCGACGGCTGCGCCTGATGTACCAGTTGTTGAGGTCGGAGATGAAGGGGATGAAGAGGGAGCAGGCACGTTGGATGTCATAGGCATCGAAGGCCTTGGTGACGCCATCGACGAAGCCCTGGCTTGCGCTGATGATCCAGCGGTCCAGCGGGTTATCAAGTTCATCGAAGGCGGTCTCGCTCGGCTCATAGCCGTCGAGGTTCGCGTAGGTGACGAAGAAGGAGTAGGCATTCCACAGCGGGATGATCAGGCCCTTGAGCACATCCTTGATGGAATCCTCGCTGAACTTCAGATCCTCGGCGCGTACCACGGCGCTGTTCATCATTGCAAAGCGCAAGGAGTCGGCGCCATAGACGTTCACCAGCTCCATCGGGTCGGTATAGTTGCGCTCGCTCTTGCTCATCTTCTTGCCTTCGGCGGTGAGCACGATACCGTTGGTGATACAGTTGTAGAAGGCCGGCTTCTGCCACAGCCCGGCCGCGATGACGGTGAGGGTGTAGAACCACCCCCTCGTCTGGTCGAGTCCCTCGCAGATGAAGTCGGCGGGGAAGTGGCTGTCGACGTACTCCTTGTTCTCGAAGGGGTAATGGTGTTGGGCGTAGGGCATCGAACCACTCTCGAACCAGCAGTCGAGCACATCACCGATCCGCCTCATCGTGCCCTTCCCGTCGGGGCTCGGCCAGGTCAGGTCGTCGACGTAGTGCTTGTGGAGGTCCTCAACCTTCTTGCCACACTTCTCCTCGAGCTCGGCACGGCTGCCGATCACCTCGATGTAGTCGCTGTTGTCGCACTTCCAGATCGGGATGGGGTTGCCCCAGAAGCGGTTGCGGCTGATGGACCAGTCGCGCGCCCCCTCGAGCCACTTGCCGAAACGACCGCTCTTGAGGTGCTCGGGCATCCAGTAGATCTGCTCATTGGCGTCGAGCATGTACTGCTTGATCTTCTGGATGTCGACGAACCAGCTGGAGAGGGCCCGGTAGATCAGGGGGGTCTTGGTACGGTAGCAGAAGGGATAGGAGTGGAGGTAGTTCTCCCGCTTGACGAGGAGGCCCTTCCCTCTCAGGTACTCGATGATTTCCTTGTCGGCATCCTTGACGAAGACACCTTCCCAGTCGCTCACCTCGGCGGTGAAGCGCCCCTCCATGTCGATGGGGCAGACAACCGGAATGCCGGTGCCCTTGAGGACCTGGTAGTCATCCTCCCCGAAGCCCGGTGCGGTGTGGACGATGCCACTGCCGTCCTCGGTGGTGACGTAGTCGCCGGTCACGCAGATGAAGGCACCGGCCTCCTCCTTGAGGTGGGCGAAGTATGGGAAGAGCGGCTTGTAGCCCATGCCCTGGTACTCCCGTCCCTTCCGCTCCTCGACGATCTCGTAGCCGGTCTCGTCCTTGTAGTAGTGGCCGAGGCGATCCTTGCCCAGGATGTAGTAGCTGCCATCGCTCGTGTCGTGTACCTTCACGTAGTCGATATCAGGGCCGAAGGCGAGGGCGAGGTTCGAGGGTAGTGTCCAGGGGGTGGTCGTCCAGGCGAGGAAGTAGGTATCCTCCTCCCCGTCGACGGCAAAGCGTACCGTGATAGCGGGGTCGACCACATCCTGGTAGCCGCCGAGGTTCACCTCAAAGTTTGAGAGCGGTGAGGCCAAGGCCGGGCTGAAGGGGAGGATATTGTACCCTTCGTAGATGTATCCCTTCTCGTAGAGGGTCTTGAAGACCCACCAGATCGACTCCATGTAGTCGGTATCCATGGTGCGGTAGCCATTGTCCCAGTCGACCCAACGGCCCATCCGGTTGATCGTATACTCCCACTCCTTGGTGTAGCGCAGGACGATGGAGCGGCACTCCTCGTTGAACTTGGCGACACCGAAGTCGACGATGGAGGAGTGCCCGCTGATACCCAGCTTCTTCTCCACCTCATACTCGACCGGCAGGCCGTGGCAATCCCAGCCGAAGGTGCGGTTCACCCGCCTCCCCTTCATCGTCTGGTAGCGGGGAATGGCATCCTTGATGGTCCCGGGGACCAAGTGGCCGAAGTGCGGCAGACCGGTGGCGAACGGAGGTCCGTCGTAGAAGACGTACTCATTGTCGGCAGGTCGCCCCTCGACTGACTTCTTGAAGATCTCTTCCCGATCCCAAAATGCGAGGATTGACTCCTCCATCTTCGGAAACTCTACTTTTGCGTGTACTGGCTGAAACATATTTCCACTTCCCTCTCTTAGGTGCATCAGTGCCATTCTATTGATATCCGCTACAAATGACAACCTTGGAGAGTGTTTCAATCCGTTGACCTTGCGCCGTCTAGGCGCTACTGTCTAGCCATGGCAGACTTTCCCTTGAGAGCGACCATCAAACGCTTTGCACGACACTTCCAGGAGGCTGGGTTCTCCCTCTATGTTGTCGGGGGTGCGGTGCGCGACCACCTCTTGGGTATGCCCATCGAGGACTGGGACTTCACCACCGATGCCCGCCCCGATGAGGTCATGGCCCTCTTCCGTCGTGTCATCCCCACCGGCATCGAGCATGGCACCGTCTCGGTCCACTGGGAGGGCGAGTGCTACGAGGTGACCACATTCCGCAGCGACGGTGCCTACCTCGACAGCCGCCACCCCAGCTCGGTGCACTTCATCACCAGCCTCGAGGAGGACCTCTCAAGGCGTGACTTCACGATCAACGCCTTCGCCGTTGACTGCAATACCGCAAAAGTCATCGACCTCAACGGGGGCATGGAGGATCTCAAGAGCCGGCAGATCCGCGCCATCGGCGATCCCCTCGCCCGCTTTGATGAGGATGGGCTTCGCATCATGCGTGCCTGCCGCATCAGTGCGAAGATCGACTTCGAGATCGAGGGTGCCACCCTCACGGCGATGGGGGCGAGAAGGGAGAACCTGCGGCAGGTCAGTGCAGAACGGATCCGTGAAGAGCTCTTCAAGCTGGTCGGCAGTGCCCACCCGCGCAAGGGGCTCGAGTACCTGCGCGCATGCGGGGCGCTCTCGATCATCCTCCCCGAGTTGATGGAGGGGGAAGGGGTCGAGCAAGGGGGCATGCACCGGGAAGATGTGCTCGACCACGCCATCAGCTGCTGTGAGGCCTCCGCCCACTTCACCGACAAGGTGGAGGTGCGCATAGCCGCCCTCCTCCACGATATCGGCAAGAGCCGGACGGTGGCAGAAGGGGCGGGGCGCAACACATTCATAGGCCATGAACAGGTGGGCAGCGAGATGGCTCGCTCGATCATGCGCCGGCTCAAGGCAAGCAATGAACAGTGCTCCCTGGTCACCGACCTGGTGGCCCACCACATGTTCAACTACGACCCCTCCTGGAGTGACAGCGCGGTACGGCGCTTCATCAAGCGGGTCGGCCTCGATCGCATCGACGACCTCTTCGCCCTCCGCCTTGCCGACCAGAAGGCCATCCACGGACGCTTCGACGCCACCCTCATCAACGAGCTCGGCGGGCGCATCGAAGGGATTGTGCGGGAGGGGGACGCCCTCTCGGTCAAGGATCTGGCAATCGGTGGCAATGATTTGATGGCAGCAGGCATCCCCAAGGGACCGGCGATTGGGAGGGTCCTCGACCATCTCTTGGAGACGGTCCTCGATGACCCGGCCCAGAACAACCGGGAGCAGCTCCTCACCATCGCTGGGCGCTACTTCTCCTTGATCAGCACCTCGTAGGCGAGCTTTGCCGCCTGCTGCTGTGCCTCTTTCTTATTGGATCCGGTGGCTGGGCCGAAGACCTGGCCCGCGACATCGACCTCCATATAGAAGGTATGGTTGTGCTCCGGCCCGGTCTTCTTGACCAGGGTATAGGTGGGCACATCCTTGTAGTGCTTTTGCATGTACTCCTGGAGGGTCGTCTTGTAGTCGAGCGCCCAATCCTCCTCGAGGACGAGGCGGATCTGCGCCTCCATCACGGTAGTGACGAAGCGGTAGGTCTCCTCAAAGCCGCTATCGAGGTAGCAGGCGCCGTAGATCGCCTCCATGCAGTCGGCGAGGATCGCCCGCTTCTTGCGCCCTCCGGTCCCCTCCTCCCCACGACCGAGCAGAAGGAGTCGGTCAATGCCAAGTCGCAGCGCCACAATCCCAAGGCTCTCCTCACTGACGACGGCACTCTTGATCTTGGAAAAGTCCCCCTCGGCCTTTGAGGGGTAGTTCCTCAGCAGCCAATCGGCGACCGAGATACCGAGGACCGAGTCACCGAGGAACTCAAGGCGCTCGTTGTTCCCCACGAAGGTTGTCGACTCGTTGGCAAACGAACGGTGGGTGAAGGCGAGGTTGAGGAGCGGGAGGTCGGTGATGGGCACTGCATGGGCCCGTATGAATGCAACAAGCTCCCGCTCTCGTGTTCGCGAGAGGGCGGGAGCAGTGTCTCTGAGAGTGCTCTCCATATGATGCCGCTTAGAGCTGGGTTGCGAGGAAGTCTACCGCATCCTTTACGGTCTCGAACTCATTTGCCTTGTCATCGGGAATGGAGACACCAAGGTCCTCCTCGATGGCATAGACCAACTCATAGGTGTCGAGGCTATCGGCACCAAGGTCCTTGCGGAAGGATGCATCCATGGTGATTTTGCTCTCTTCAACTTCAAGCTTCTCGGCGATGAGCGCCTTTACCTTCTCAAATACGTCTTTGCTGTCCATAACGGTACTCCTGAATCTATTTTACTTGTCCTGCATCTCGAAGATCTGCTCACCGCGATAGAAGCCGCACTTGGGGCACACGCGATGGGGCAGGACCATATTTCCACAAGTGGAGCAACGGGAAAGGGTGGGCATGGCGAGTTTCATATTGGCTGCCTTGCGGCTTGCTGCCCGTGCTTTTGAAGTCTTATATTTTGGTGTTGCCATTGTTCTTATCCTCTTACACTACACGAAATTTTGACACGATTTGAAGAATAACGGAAAAGGCCTAAAGCGTCAACAACTTGATTCGTTTTCTCATCATCTCCACAACGAGCGGAGGGACCATCGGGCTGATATCAGCACCGTAGGCCGCCATCTCCTTGATAGCACTGCTGCGCAGCTGGAAGTACTTGGGGCTGGTGGGCATGAAGAGCACCTCCAGATCGGGATTCAGCTGCTTGTTGGTCATCGCCAGTTCACCAGGGCACGTACCCCCCTGATCATCACCCCCACCCCATGGGTGCGGGCGAAGTCGACGACGAGCCCCCGGTAGCTGACCACCTCGATGTTGGTGTGCTGGCTCAGGATCTGGCGCAGCATCTCCATGCGCTCGACGGATGTGAAGAGCGGCTTCTTCTGAACGTTGTCGGCAACCACGACAAAGAGTTTGTCGTAGAGGGCCGCACTGCGTTCGATGATGTCGATATGGCCGTTTGACGGTGGATCAAAGGATCCGGGCAGCATCGCTGTCCTCTTCAGCTCACTCACTCTTTGTTCGCCTCCACGTACTTTTTCATTGCATCGAAGGCCTGCGGCGTCTCCCAGGCGATCCGTTCGAGGAAGGTAAAGCTCCCGTCCTCCTCACACTGCACCACAGCGAAGGTCCCCCGACCGATATAGCTGATCTTCTGCGCCTCGGTGAGGTGCCGCTCCTTGGTCAGGCTCTCAAGGGCACAGTCGAAGTGGACATAGCCGCCCTGCGCGTCGCCGAGGGCACTGGCGATGAGCTCGATCGGCTTCAAGCAGATCGTGCACACATCCTCGGGCTCGACCACCCGCTTCACCGGCTCGATGGGCAGGCTGCTGTGATGGGTCCCGACCCGTATCTGGGGCAGGAGGCTGGAGACCACCTTCTGTGCTTCACCCTGGCTTTGCTTCGCCTTGCGTTTTTGGCGGGACCGCTTGTCCCCGCGCTTGCGTTGGCGTTTCTCTTTCTTCTCTTGTTCCATGCGAACCTCACCATCACAGCCTACCGTGTTTGAGCGGGGCAGGCAAGCATGATAAAGGGGACGGAAACCCGTCCCCCTCCCGACTCTGTCGATCGCCTTAGGCGTTCTTCTTGCGGATGAGCTCCTTGACCTTCGCCTTCTTGCCCACCTTATCCCGGATGTAGTAGAGCTTTGCCCTGCGCACGCGACCGCGGCGGACAACCTCGACGTTCTCGACACGTGGTGAGTGCAACGGGAAGATACGCTCAACGCCAACACCATAGGAGATCTTGCGTACGGTGAAGGTACGGCGGATGCCTCCATTGTTCTTGGCAATGACCAAGCCCTCGAAGACCTGGATACGCTCGGTGGCGCCTTCCACAATCTTGAAATAGACCTTTACGGTATCTCCAACGTTGAAGTTCTCAGCGTTTTCTTTAATCTGTTGTGACTCAATAGCTCTCATTATGTCCATCGTTCACATTCCCCTTCGCACTCTCTCTTACCAATGCATTTAGAATTTTTCTGCCGGCGGCGTCAAGATTCGCCACTTCCAGCAAGTCCGGTCGTCGTTCCATAGACCGCTCGATCCGTTTTTGTAGTCTCCAATGCCCGATGTTGGCATGATGACCGCCCAATAATACATCAGGGACGGATTTTGAGCAATAGGTAGCGGGCCTGGTGTATTGCGGGTACTCCAACAGCCCCCCCTCAAAGCTCTCCTCCTCCAGCGAATCGGTGGTGATGACCCCGTCGAT
>CALFMX010000050.1 GCA_937902565.1 uncultured Spirochaetales bacterium | reverse complement strand
CCGCGCCAAGGGCAAGATCCGCGAGCTGGAAGCCGTCCTGGCCGCCGATCCCCTAGCCGGAACCATCGGCATCGGTCACCACCACCGGATCGCTCTTCATCAATGAGCGATGGGGTTTCAGGGATTCTTGTGTTGTTCTCATCTCACCTTCCTTCTCGGATATAACCGGGGATCGTCGCCGGATGGTGACGACCCCCATCAGGATACTGATTAGCGAATCGAGCGGTCAATTAGTTCTGGATGACCTCTTCGATCCAGCGCTCGACGAAGTAGTTGCGCTTCTCACCCTTCCAGGCGATGTCGACGTCGATCAGCTTGACCTGCGACATATCCAGGGCGGGGTTGGTGACCACGACGTCGGGACGGGTCGGGATGTAGTTGATCATGTTGGCGACCATCACATCACCGAGGCGCTTGGTGGAGGCCCAATCCATCAGGGCCTTGGCAGAGGCGAGGTTCTTTGCACCCTTGACGATACCAGAGCCCTCGACGCCGTAGCTCACCCCTTCCTTGGGATAGGAGATGACCAGGTCGTAGCCCTGCTGCTGGATGTCCAGTGCGTCGACGATGTAGAAGACACCACTTGCGGCCTGGCCCATTGCGATCGGCATGGCACCGCCGGCTCCGCCCTTGGTGTAGAGCTGGATGTTCTCGTGGAGCTTCTTCTGGTAGCGATATGCTTCGTCCTCACCCCAGATGTTGACCAGGGAGTAGATCCGCTCGGTGGCGGTGCCGCTGGTGCGCACGTCTGCCATCTGCAGGCCGTTCTTGTAGGCGGGATCCAAGAGGTCGTTCCAGCTCGTCGGCGCCTTGAGGCCGTTCTGCTCGAGGAACTTGGTGTTGGTCAGGAAGGTGAGGGGGATGACCCCGATACCGGTCCAATAGCCGTTGGGGGACTTGAACTGGGCAGGGACCTTGTCCGCCTCGGAGGGGACGTAGCTCTCGAAGACCCCTTCGAGCACGCCGGCTTCATAGGTGTCGGCCGGTCCGCCCCAGAGGGCGTCAACCTGGGGGTTGGCCTTCTCGGCAATCAGACGGGCAAGAGCCTCGCCAGAGGAGAGGCGCACGAAGTTTACCTTGATACCGGTATCCTTGGTGAACTCCTCGAAAATCTGGGTAGCATACTTTTCAGGCATGATGGAGTAGACGTTCAGCGTCCCCCCGGCCTTCTGCTCGTCCTTGGTCCCTTGGGCAAAGAGTGTGGTTGCAAAGAGCGCAACCAAGCAGATTACGGTCAATCGTTTGAGTACCTGTTTCATGACATTCCTCCTTGGATCATGAGCGTGGGTGAATTCCAGCCTGATGACGCAGGCCCACCCTCAGTGTCGGTCGACTTCGGCTCTGGCGCAAGTTACAAAATCGTAACAATTCAACTGTTGGTGAGCAGATAGCCGTAGCCCCAGCGGTTGAGGAGGTAGCGGGGGTTGGCCGGATCGGCCTCGATCTTCTTTCTCAGCCTGCTGATATTCACCTTCACCATCTCGGTGCCCTGGATCCACTCATCGGCATTCCACACCTGCTGCAGCAGTGTTTCACTCGATACCGGGGTATGGGCGTGCTTGGCAAGGATCTCGATGATCTTGTACTCGGTGGGGGTCAGGTTTATCTCGACGCCGTCGATGAACAGCTGCTGGCGTCTGAGGTCGACGACCAGGGAACCGATGGTGATGAGCTGGGCAGCCTCCCCTCCCCGCGTTCGCCGGATGATCTTCTCGATGCGCAGGAGCAGCTCCTTGAGGTTGAAGGGCTTTGAGACGTAGTCCTCGGCCCCGACCTCCAGGCCTTCGATGATCTGGTCATCGCGGTCGTGGGAGCTGAGGACGATGACGGGGATGGAAAGGTCGACCAGAAGCGGGCAGAGGTCGAGGCCGCTGAGGCCGGGAAGGCCGATGTCGAGGATGACGAGGTCGGGCTGGTGCGCCTTTGCGAGTGCCAATGCCTCGTCTCCGCGTCCGGTCGATTCCACCTCGTAGCCTGCATCCTCGAGGACAAAGCGCAGGACATCCTGGATGTCTTGTTCATCGTCTACGATCAGGATCTTGGTCTTCATTGGTGTGCCTCCGCCGGGAGCGTGAATGATACCATGGTCCCCAATTCCTTGGAACTGGTGATATAGACGTGCCCGCCATGGCGCTCGATGATGGTCCGCACGATGGAGAGGCCGAGGCCGTAGCCATCCTGGTAGGCACCCTGCTGGTTCTCCTGGTAGAACTCCTCAAAGAGGGTTGTCCTGCTGGAGCCGATGAGGCCCTGGCCGTTGTCGGTGACGGTTACGACCACCTGCTCGTCATCCTGGGTGGTGGTGATGAGGATGAGGCCCCCCTCATCGGTGTGCTTCGATGCGTTGTGCACGAGGTTGACGAGCACCTGGTGGATCCACGTCTCATCGGCCTTGGGTCGTGAGAGGAGGGCCGGGAAGGAGTATTGGATCTGCTGTCGCTTGAGGTCGATCATCGGCTGCATCGCCTCGACGACCTGCTTGACCAGGGCCCTGAGGTCGATGGTCGAGCTGAGGTTGGGCTTCCACTCCTGCTGGAGCTTGATGAGGCTGAGCATGTTCTCGCTGAAGGTGATGAGGCGCTGGGTGTTGATGTAGATCGACTCCATGAACTTCAGCTGGCGTGGGTTGAGCGGTCCGGGCACCTGGCTGATCAGGACGTTCTGTGTCGTCTGCATGATGGTCAGGGGGGTCCGGATCTCGTGGGCGAGGGTGGCGATCATCCGGTCATACGCCTCCTTGGTCATCTGCTGGTCACGTCGTTTGAGAAGCGGACGCCAGTACTTGGTTCCCAGCGAGATGAGCGAGACTGCATAGAGCAGCAGGAGGCGCAGGATGGGCTGCTCGCCACGGGCCAAGAGGAGGGGGAGTGCCATCATAAGGGAGGCACCGGCTAAGAGGCGGACCAGATCGAGGCCCTGATGTGCCCTCCCCCGGCTGTAGCGCAGTGCTATGTAGAGCACCTGGACACAAAAGGAAACCAAGGCAGAGGGGATCAGGGCGGCAGCAAGGGAGATAATGAGGTGCTCACCGACGAGCTGGGCCGTGGGGTAGATTCTCTTCATGGCGTCAACTGTACGCCTCAAAGAGGCGGAAGGTGGCGGGGTTGAGGGTCAGGCAAACGGTACTTCCCACCTCATGCTGGAGCGCCTCGCCTTGGATGTTGGGCTGCACGACACGGATGGTGGTGCTGCCGAAGCTCACGGTGTATTCGATGGAGTGGCCGGCAAAGATGGAGTGCTGGATGGTGCCCTCACAGCAGCCATCCAAGCCCGCTCCATCTGATGGCCTCAGGGCGATGGTGATGGGGTTGATGGCCACCAACACCACGTCATCGCGCTCTGGTATGTGGTCACAGTTCTCCAGAGGTACGGAGAACTCAAGCTCCTGGAGGGAGATGAGCATAGCCTCTGTGCCCACAGAGATGACGTAGGCGTCATAGAAGTTGGCGTTGCCGATGAAGTCGGCGACAAAGGGGGTCTTGGGATGGTCGTAGACATCCCTCGGCCCCCCCTCCTGGATGACCCTGCCCTTGTTCATGACGATGACCCGGTTGGGGCTGCCGAGGGCCTCTGCCTGGTCATGGGTGACGTAGAGGACGGTGATGTTGAGGATTCTCTGCATCCGCTTGATCTCGGCCCTGGTCTGGATGCGTAGCCGCGCATCGAGGTTTGAGAGCGGCTCATCGAAGAGGATGATCTTGGGTTTGAGGACCAGGGCCCGGGCAAGGGCCACGCGTTGCTGCTGGCCATCTGAGAGTTCATCGGGAAAGCGGGTCTCGATGCCAACGAGGTTGAGCATCTGGCACATCATGGCAACGTCGTGGGCGATGGCATCGGGGGGAAGCTTGCGTGCCTTGAGGCCATAGGCGATGTTCTCGAAGACGGAGAGGTGGGGAAAGAGGGCGTAGTTTTGGAAGACCATGGGGATGTTACGCTCCTCAGGGCCGAGGTCGTTGACGAGCTGGCCGTCGATGTAGACCTCTCCGCTGCTGGGTTTGGCAAAGCCCCCGATCATCCGCAGCGTCGTTGACTTGCCACAACCGGAGGGGCCGATGAGGGTGACGAACTCTCCCTCATGGACGACAAAGGAGACGGATTCGACCGCTACGACCGATTCACTCTTGGAGATGTGATAGGTTTTGCTGACATCTCGTAGCTCCAACATCACTGGGAGCTCTCCACTCTGCGCCTGATTCTTCATCCCCCATAAATTATAGGTTTTCCTGTGACAAAGCAATTGTTTCCTGCGACAGAACTTTATTTACCAGCCGTCCCCCACAATATGGTTATTCTTCTCTTGTCTTCTGCTCTTTTGGATGCAATAATGATGACAAGCAGGAGTTGCACATCCTAAGGAGGTTGGATATGGGAAAGGTTTCTAAGCGGTTATTGATTGTATTGCTTATCGGTGCGTTTGTTATACCAATGTTTGTGGGGTGTGATAACGGAGGATCAGAGCCGGTTGATTACAAAGCTAAGTTTCTGGATGAATTGAAAACAGAAGTGGGCAAATCGACTGTAGCTACCCTGGCTACCTCAGGTGATGATTTGACAGTCACTTTTACAAACTCTGATTTCTCCACAGTTCATGCAGCAGCAACTGCCCTTGTTGCGACATTCAAGACCAAGATTGGCGCAACTAGTGAACTGATTTTGGATGGAGTTACATTTACATTCAATGATTCTCTCAGCCTCACAGCAGTCAAAAACAAGATATACAATTTGAATACGAATGCCTACAATGGCACCTTTGCTTACAAGGTCAACATCAAAGATTACGAAGGACAGAACTTTACTCTCGATGGTGAGGTTACTATTGCAGGCGTAAGTGTCCCATAACTTGGTTTACTACGAGTATAAGACTTTGCTGCTCTGAACTAGATCATCCCGTGTATTGTAATGACACGGGATGATTTGTCAGTTCTACCGAGCGACAAGAGGCCGTCACTATGGATAGGGATCATCAGAGCAACAAACCAAACAGATACACTCTTCTGTTGATTATTCTTATCTGCTTTCTGATATCCATGTTTTCGGCTTGTGACTTGAAAATTCAAATTCCTTCCCTGTTTCCCCCAAAAAAAAGTGACCTTAAGCGACTGATTGCAGCCGATTTGCCAAATACTGAGACGTACAAAGTAGCCTTTAAGGATGATGACTTAACAGTCACTTTCTCCAATACAATCACCACAAATGTCATTACCACCGTGATGTTGGGAATTTTCGGTGCATTGAACAATCATGCTGAGGCTGGCACCATCGTTATCAACGATCGATCATTCAACCTTAAATCATCAAGTGCTTCTTCAAGTGCGAGCGTATTTGTTTTGAATACCATCATTGAACAATTTACAGATCCATCCAAAGAAGAATTATCATTCATAGCCACCATAAAATACCGGGACACATGGTTCACCTTCAAAGGAGAGCTGGTGTTCTATGATATCTATCGCAAGATGATTGCTCCCATTAGCTCCTCTGAGATATTCCTGGCAACCCACAATACAGCACTTGGGCTAAAGGCTGGTAGCATCAGCTTCAGTGACAGTATTCTCATTCTCAAAGCTCTACAAGACTATCTCAGTCTTCCCCCTGAAACCAAGAAGTTGCTCACCTCAGAAAAGAGTGCGCTCGATAGACTGGAACAAGCTCTTCTCAATAAGCTGACTTCGGATGAGTCGTCTGCATATCAAGTCATCAAGATGATCGTAGCCATCCCTCCTGCAGATGACCTTAACATCACCGACCGAAATTTTGTAAATGAGACCATGGATGCGTATGATTTGCTGACTCCTGATCAAAAACCATTAGTTTCAAATTCTCAAACATTGACGGAAGCATATGATATTGTAAGCAAGTATTCGCAAACCATTGATATGATTGGAGAAGAAGTACGCAATGGCTTGTATATTGTCAACAGGGATGTCACAGCCAACAACCTTGGGCCAGTCCCAATTGGAACTGTCCCGTTGTTCATCGAAGGTATCGATGTGTCCCAAAACTACTCATTCAAATTCTTCGACCCGGACGATAGAACCACAGAAATTGATACCTTTAATCTTTCAAAAGGAGCCACCACATGTATCGCATATATGGAGGCTACACCCATATCCAGAGGGTACAATTCAATTGCTGCAACAGTAGTGTTTAAATATGGCTCAGTCTCGTTCAGAGGAGATGATCGACGATACACCATCGAGGATGCAATCTATCAAGCGAGAGCGGATGAGATTATTGTTAAGTTCAATACTTCGTTTGCAACTCCAGAAATCGCAGAGTTGGTATATGGTTCTGTGTCTCACCGGATAGGTAGTCAAACCACACTTCTTCTCCCCGCCGACTCTGGGTACAGTAGTGCAGTAACCGAAAGTGCAACATATACCGGAAATGTACAAGGCCCGTTCGTACAGCTACTGATTCCAGATGGGATTACCCTATCAGTAAAGGGTACCTTGATTGTGAACGCAAAGAGGGCAAGTGGCCCGACGCAACATCAAGGATTTGTTGTAAAGCCTTATTACTCAATTTTGCAAATCGAAGAGACTGCTGTAGTCAAAGTGGAACATCGAGGGGTGTTGCATGTTCTGGGCTTCGCTGTTGGCCAGGGCTCAATTACGGCAGAGAGTGGGTCAACAGTTCATGAGAGTCTTTACATCTCATCATTTAGAGGAGGTACTATCACAACAGAAATTATGAATTCGGTGTTTCCCTTCGATCAATTCTCAGCTAATCAGATTGAATGTACTCTAAGTATAGACAGTGGAGCATCATATGTTGCAAATGCGTTTCTCTATGTCAGCAGCTCCTATATGCCAACTGAATTCAAACTTATCGGACCTGACTCTGTAATTACCATTGAGGGTGGTGGAAGCATAAAAAAAAGCTTTAACCCTAACAATGGACAAATTAACATAGCTCTCGATGGAAACGTTCAAATCAACAATGGGAGCATCAATATATGGTTTTTTACAGCGGACACAAATAACAAACCCATCCCCTTCGATGGAAGATGGCACTTTATTGTTAATAGCGGGAACGTGAAGATCAATTCAATAGTTGCACTCTTGCCTGGCAGTAGCTTTACCATTGAGCCATCTGCTTCTGTATCTGTTGAAAAGAGTGGTGGGCTAATCATCTTTGACCCGGACTTCTATGAGGATTATCTCAACTATGGAAAACCTGCGGAGATGTCAACCTATTATAGAAATCCTCCAGCGATTGACTATAACAAGTCGGCTGGGGCATCGTTTACAAATGGTGGAAACCTCGTTGTAAAAGGACGTATCGGCGGGCTAGTTCAGGGTTCAGGAACCAAAATGATCGAACCAACTGCAACAAAAAATATTGAGTATGGGTTTGTTGTTAACGAAGTCGGCGGTAACAATAAAGTGGTCGATAGAAGGCTTCTTGAATACCATCAACAATAAGATTTCGTGACTACAATATGTTTACCTCCTAGGCGAACACATCCTCCAGCCCCACCAGCTTCACCCTCTCATCCCTCTCTGCAATGGCCTTGAGGGAGTCTGTGAACCCGCTCTTGCTGAAGAGGTAGAATGAGACGTCGGTGCTGGTGGTGACAAGCATCGATCGATACATGAGGGTTTTCAAGGTTGTTTCGCTTGCTGGTGTGTTGCTCCACTTGCACTCACCGAAGATCCACGCCCCTTCCCTGTCGCAGGCAACCAGGTCGATCTCCTCCTCAGTTTTGGTGGTGGGGTCCGGTCCCCACCACCTTCCAATCTCGGTGATAAGGAGCTCGGTTGATGAGAGTACATATCCTTGGGCGATGGCTTCAAAACTTCTTCCCAGGAATTGGGGGAGCTCCTTTTGTGTCTTTGCCAAGACCCCTGCCGTCTGGCCACTGAGGATCAATGAGGTGTAGGGGAAGACAAAGCGATACCAAAAGGCGAAGAGCTGGTCACTGAACTCCCAGATCGCCCGTCGGGTCTTTCGTCCCACCGGATACCGGTTGGTGACTATGCCGAGCTCCTGGAGGTTTGCCATCGCCGCACTGACTGTGGCCATGGTGATATGGGTCTTGTCGGCAATGATCGAGATCTGGTTGTTTCCCCTGGCCAATACCTCAAGGATCTGGTTGTAGGTGCGGGTATCACGCACCTCCATCATCAAGAGGAGGGTCGGCTCATTGAAGAGCAGCCCGTCCTTGGTGAAGAAGAGGCGCTCGATGAGAACATCGAGCGGTTCTTGTGACGCAAAGTACTGGATGTATTGGGGGATACCCCCGGTGATGCTGTGGACAGTGACCACCTCTTCGGCAGTTCTAGCGGGAAGCAGTTGTGCCGTCTCCTTGATCGAGAAGGGCAACAGGTGGATCTGTACGCTCCTTCTGCCGTAGAGCGGACTTTCGTGGCCGAGGACGTGGCGCTCCATGAAACCCATCGAGGAGCCGGTGAGGATGATCATGAGCTTCGTCTCCTTGAAGCGATTATCCACCATCATCTGCAGGATGCTCATCGTCTCTGTGATGGA
The DNA here is from genome assembly GCA_937902565.1 of uncultured Spirochaetales bacterium. GTDB lineage: Bacteria > Spirochaetota > Spirochaetia > Sphaerochaetales > Sphaerochaetaceae > Sphaerochaeta. Next base: position 874 of record CALFMX010000050.1, on the reverse strand, counting down.
TTGGGCGAGGTAGGGAAACTCATCGATGCTGAGGATGAGCCGCTCCTCTCGCCCATGGTCGGCGACAACGGCCAAGAGCTCCTCCAGTGAGGTGAAGGTGATGGGAGTCTGGGGGAACAGCGCTGCCGACACCTGGCGTGAGAGGTGCTCGAGGCTTCCGGCTTTACCAGTCAGGTATGCAGTGATTTGTATGGCCCGCTTGCCCCTACAAAACTCATTGACCAGCACGGTCTTGCCCACACGCCGTCGCCCCCAGAGGACGGCCAATTCAAAGCGGTCACTCTCCCAGGCACGCTGCAGTTGCTCAAATTCGGCTTCTCGTCCTACAAACATATTAACTCCTATTGAAAGAGTAATACTCAAATCGTATTTTGTCAAATTATGATTTGACAAAATAGGGAGTAAAGAATACCCCCCTCGGTATAGTACCGAGAGGGTGAAATTGGTTGTGATCCTATTACGTGATAGGAGCCGGGTTGAAGTAGCAGAGGAAGTTGTTCAAGCCGAGCGCTTCGGCCGCCGGCTTCTTGCCACTGGCCACATCGATGATGAGGTCGAAGAGCTCCTCTCCAGCTTCCTGGACGGTGTGCGTGCCTACTACGATCGTGCCGGCATCGAAGTCGATGAGATCATCCCATTGCTCCTTCATCGCATTGCGTGTGGAGACCTTGATAACCGGAGCTTCCGCAAGGCCGTAGGGGGTGCCGCGCCCGGTCATGAAGACCTGCAACGTGATACCACTGGCCAGCTGGCTCGGGCCGCAGACAATGTCACTTGCCGGGGTGGCTGCGAAGATCAGGCCGCTCTTGGTCGGCAGCTCCCCAGGACCGAGGACCTCGACGATGGGGGCCTTGCCGCTCTTGGCGATCGAGCC
>CALFMX010000049.1 GCA_937902565.1 uncultured Spirochaetales bacterium | reverse complement strand
GTCATGGCTTTTTGAAACTGCTCAAATTGCCGCTGGATGCGCCTGTTTTGCTGATAACGGCTATTATCCAGCTTGATTCCAAGCGAAATTTTGGTTCCTTTTTTGATAATGGAATCAAGTGAAGATTCTTGAATTATTTCAGCCGTCTCTCCACTCTCAAGCGTAACAAAGTAGTGTGTATTTAAACCTAGAAATATATTGTCCGTTACGACTGCGGCAATTCCGTTTTGACCAGAATCTTGGAGAATGAATTCTTCAGGACGTATTGAGACTTTGATTTTCTGGGTACTCTTACATGATGGTCGGATATTATCTGCAGTCACTGAAAATCCAGAGGGGAATACAATTTTGCAGATATCGCCTTTGACTTCCAAAGTGGCGTTAAGCAAATTCGTCCGGCCAATAAAAGTAGCTACAAACACATTTGCGGGTCGTTGATAAATATTTTTGGGTGTCCCTATGTGTTGAATGGTTCCCGATTTCATGACAGCAATACGATCAGAAACAGCCATAGCCTCTTCCTGATCATGGGTGACGTACACCGTAGTAATCCCAATTTCATTTTGTATCTCTTTGATGACACTGCGCATTTCAACTCGAAGTTTGGCATCCAAATTAGAGAGTGGCTCATCCATAAGGAGCACATCGGGCTTGATCACGAGGGCTCGCGCCAAAGCGACACGCTGCTGCTGTCCTCCTGACAATCTTTCAGGCATCCGATCAGCATACTCTGCCACGTGCACCAGTTTCATGAATTCTTCAGTTTGAATATCAATTTCTTTCTTATCAATTTTGCGATTCTGAAGACCAAAAGCCACATTCTTCTTAACGGTAAGATGTGGAAAGATGGCATAGTTTTGAAAGACCATGCCGATATTACGTTTGGCTGGATCAAGGGTATTGATTTCTTTCCCATTAAAAGTAAACGATCCACCTTCGATCGAATTGAAGCCTGCAATCATCCGCAATAAAGTTGTTTTTCCACATCCTGAAGGTCCCAACAAAGTAAAAAATTCACCTTTGCGTATATCTAAATTGAGACCATGAATGATGGTATTACTACCAAATCTCTTAACTGCACCCTCAATCCGAATATCAACACTCATCCTCGACCCCCATTCACTTATAAAATGTTGAGCCGGCCATCCGGACGGCCCAACATAAGAATCATTAGTTATACTTGGCCCAAATTCTGGCCCACCGGTCAAGAATATTCTGTTGGTTGGCGGCGAGATACACCTCGTCACGTTCAGAGAACTTAATTTCACTCATACTCTTCATATTTGGATTTGTAGTTGGAAGAGTAATATTTGCTTGGCGTTGCGTCGTAGAGGCAAGATTAGCTTGCAACTCATCACTCATGAGCCACTCAATGAAGAGTTTTGCATTTTCCATATTCTTTGCATCCTTGATAATTGCGGAAGCGAACTGGATAAAGTTGGTTCCCTCGCTGGGATAGACGATTTCAACCTTGTCGCCTTGCCCCTCTTCAATATAGGTAACACATGGTGCCTCATAGGTAATCCCAACAACATACTCACCTTGAAGTACTGTCTTATAACTAGCACTTGAACTGCCACTCATTACTCCACCAAGATTTTCTGCTAACCGCTCCAAAAAATCCCAAGCTTCCTTACTTTCATACCCGCCCATGGAACTCAACATAGTAGACAGCTGGTTCCAAGCTGAAGACGATGCTGCAGGGTTTGCTGAAATGATTTTGCCCTTCAATGCTGGATTGAGCAGATCGGCATAGCTTTCAATCTTCACTCCAAGTTTAGCTGCCTCAGCTTTATTGACGAGCAAGTTAGTTACCTGAACGGTACCAAAATGGAGCCTTCCTTCGGTATTATCCTGCATGTTTGGAGGCAAAGAGCCATTATTTGAAGGGATATATGCTTCCCAGTTATTCTTCATGGACAAATAATCGGGATAATTCAATCCAGACATAATGTCCGCCTGGGGATTACCAGCTTCAGCTTGAATCCGCGTTTTTAGTTCGCCCGCTCCTGCTTGAACAGCTTCAACTTTGATATGAGGGTATTTCTTGATGAAACCACCTACTATGGTTTCATATTCCTCATCCGCAGCAGTGGTGTAAATTACAAGTTTACCACTTTGCTTACCAGCAGCTTTTTCAGACGATCCTTGTGCAAACACTGTCGAACAGACAAGCAAAACGCATAGAAACGTTATCACTACTTTTTTCATTCTGAGTCTCCTTTTTAGGTTTATATGTTCATCATATAAGCTAAAAACACAATTGTCAAACTTTTTTTGAACAATATAAACATTATACAAACAATTAAGATAATATATTATCGATTCAGTGTTCATCTGAACATTTTTCCTTCTAATTGTTCACTTAGTGTTGCTTTTTATCTAAAACATGTGATACTTACATGTATAGGCACATTATGAAAAGAAATAGAATTAATAGTATTTACAATTTCATAGAGCAGCATCAGTCAGTGAATACTTTGGATTTGGTGGAGAAATTCAAAGTCTCTGGTATGACTATTCGTCGGGATCTCGCTACGCTGGAAGCTATGGGTAAGATTGTTCGATTCCATGGAGGAGCCCATGCCAACAGGAACAATAAACAGGAAGATGATTTTAACCTGCGCATCAAATACAAATCTGATTTAAAGATGGCTATAGGGAAACGTGCCGTTAAACATCTCTCTGAAGAGATACTCCCTACCAAACCCAGCACCATATATATTGGGTCGGGATCCACCGTCTTATGCATGGCAAAACAAATTGATCCATCTGTTGACGTCCAGCTGATTACTGACAATCTCCATGTAGCCAATCACCTCGCATCGATTACAAATACACCATTGATAATGATTGGAGGAGCAATCATGCCTTCATCTCTTATGGTTACTGGCTATATCGCGGAAAAATATCTCGGCGAGCTGGCAATTGATTGTACATTCATAGGGTCTTCAGCTATTGATAAAGGTGGAAGTCTTTGTGGGTACAACCTCATGGAAGCTGGTGTTTTCTCTTCATTAATTAAAATCTCGAAACATGTAGTCGTACTGACCGACCACACTAAACTCGGAGTACAGAACCTTGTGCATATCAGTACGCTAAATGAACACTTTACCCTTATTACCGATGATCAGGCTGATCAAGAACTTTTAAATCATTACAAATCACTTGGTACTAAAGTTTTGATTGCAAAGACAGATAACTACTGATTTAGGTGTCAGTAACCTCACAGTTCTTCCTCCGCAGCCTCCATATAGGTCACGTCTGCCTGATACCCCTCGATCCGGCTCTTGAGGAAGGAGGCGAGCGGCCCATCGGTGCAGTAGACATAGCACCCCTTCATCCCCCGGCTCATCAGGGTGCGGTAGGTGTTGCGGATGATGAGGTCGATATCTGCAAGCGCCTCCACACTCCCCTTCTTGGCCGGGCCGATGAGGCCATGGAGGGACTTGTCGCTCTTTGCCCGGCGGGTGTAGTCGGTGATGACCCTCCCGCCCTCAAAGCGCAGGTCATCGCCGATGATCACACCGACATAGCTGAACTCAAGGCCCTGTGTGGTGTGGATGCACCCCACCTGGTTGATAGACCCCTCGCTGATGGCGTAGGTGGTATCACTGGCAAGGTTCCACTGCATCGAGAAGTCGCCGATGACGATGTCATCGGCCTCCTTATCCTTCTTTGAAGCCCACTCCCAGCAGTAGCCGGCCACCAGCCGGCTCTTGTTGTCCTCTCTGTTCTTCTCTTCGATGAGCGTCTTGAGCACAAGGGGATCGTCAACAACCTTGAAATCATAGGGGATGCCATCGAGGGTCGGATGGGCCGTCTCGTCATGGATGCCCAGCACCCCGTCAAGCCAGGCGAGGTAGCCATCAGAGCCACTACAGCGAAACTGGGAGAGCAAGGCCCCTTCGCTGACCTCGGCGCCAAAGTATTCGGCCCACCTCTTGATAGTCTTTCGGTCCCCGTAGTCCTTGGCGGTGACCCGCTGGTCCTCATCGAGGAAGAAGACAACACTCTTGGATGCAGCGATGAGCTCCTTGATCTGGTTCTCCCCCATCACCCTCGGCCCGAGCTGTGAGCGTTCGTTGAGGCGGTGCGCCTCATCGACGATGAGGGTGTCAAAGTCGTTCTCATCCGCATCGATGAAGGCCGAGGAGCTCTTGAAGAGGGCCGAGATGTTCTTCCGCTTGAACGCCCCCTCCTTCAGCTTCGCTTCAAAGACATTGCGCGGGGCGCTGTTCTTGGTCACATAGGCGACCAGCTGATCCCCTCTCGTCAGCTCCACCAGGAGGTTGATGGCAACCACCGTCTTGCCGGTTCCCGGCCCGCCCTCGACGATGAAGACCCGCTTCCTTCCATCCTTCTGTGATCGTCTGCTCATGGCGAGGATCTTCTCATAGACGACCTTCTGCTCGTCTATGAGGGTGAACTCCCGCTTGCCTTTGAGCATCGCCGAGAGGGAGTCCTGCAGGCTCTTTGACGGTTTGATCTCACTGTCATCGATGTAGTAGAGGGTGTTCTTTGAGTCCCCCTTCTTGATGTATCGCTTGATGAACGCCTGCAACTTCCTCACGTCATCGCGCACAAAGAGGGGGGACTCTTTGAGCACCTCATCAAAGTAGGGCATGAAGAGCGGATCCTTACCCGCTCTCTTTCGATAGTTGTGCAGGTAGGCACAACTGTTGAGCCTAATGGGGAGCTCCTGGACATTGACATTGTAGTCGCTGATGAGGGTCCGGTACGAGGTCGCCTGGTAGGAGGGGTGAGCGGTCTCGACGAGGCCCCTGCCCAAGATCGTCTGCACATTGATGACCTCGGCTTCGGGGTTGTAGCGCAAAAGTTGCTCGACCGACGGGATGCTCTCCACCTGACTCCACTGCTTGAGCTCGACGATGATGGCGTTACGGTCATCACTCTCGCCAAGCCCGCTGATAATGAAGTCGACCCGCTTGGCGGTATTGGGGATGTTGAACTCGATGGCTACCCCGCAGTCGGAGGGGATCTCGCTGTCCATCAAAATATTCTGCATATACTGCATCGAGTTCATCCACGACGCGTGCTCCCGCTCCCCGACCCGCTTCTTCAGCTTGAGGGCCATCATCTCCTCGATCTTCCGATCGATCTCGTTGGTCGCGACATCCTCAAGGAACTGTGCCTTGTCCCCACTGTAGACCAGCATCACAACTCCTCTTCAAAGTCGGTGTACTTGGTAGCGTTGCCCCATGAGCGACCAACGGTATACTTCTTCCCATTCTTCTTGAGTTTATCACGGATGATCGAGGGGATATCGGCGCCGATGGCATCGGCGAAGGAGACAGCGTAGATGAGGATGTCGGCAAGCTCCTCCTCCATGGCAGCCCGCTTCTCTTCGACCTCAAGGTCCTCGGCCGACCATTGGAAGCACTCCAGGAGCTCCGAAGCCTCCAGGGTGATGGAGATTGCCAGATCCTTGGGGGTATGGAACTGCTTCCAGTTCCGCTCATCACGGAAGCGGAGAATATCAGAGACAGGAAGCGGTCTCCAATCGAAGAGTGGATCGGTGCCCTCCAACAAAAATGAAAGAGAGATACCGAAGACGCTGTTCAGAACCTGGCAGAACTCAGAACCAGCACGCTCCACCCTCTCCAGGTATTCACACTCCCCCATCTCCAGCTCAGCTGCCATCTCACTATCTGAGAGTCCCATAAACGCCTGGGCCCGCTTGATCCGCTCTTGTATATGCATAGGGCAAGTATACCACCGGTAGGAGTGAACAGAAAGGGAGAAAACCCAATCAGGACTTGACCTATGAGCCAAAGCAGCAGATCCTGGATTCATGAGCAGGCTGTCCACACGACTGACCCACAATCTTCTCACCGCACTCGAGATCATGGAGAGTTACACCCTCCAAGAGATCGCGGATCTTCTTGAGATGCAGTTTACGGGAGCACTGCGTAAAGGGGTCCTGAGCAGGACCGGCGAGAACGCCATCGTGCTGCTCATCAACCTTGAGAAGCATAAGGAGGCGACCCCGTATAGGGACCACGTCGACAACGATGTCCTCTACTGGGAGGGTCAGCTCAAGAACCGGTTTGTCGAGAAGAACATGAACAGTGGTGAGTACGAGATCTTTGTCTTCATCCGGGAGAAGCGGGAGCAGAGAGATTATCGGTACTACGGACGGGCCATCCCGATCGCCAGCCAATACTTCGAGCCGGGCACCCCATGCAAGACAAAGTTCAGTCTCTATGAGTATGCCGATACCGTGTTCTACCACGGAGATTTTGTTGATGAATCCCATACCGCCATCGACGACCCAGTTCGCTATGACCGCATCATCAACACCACCCGCATTGCTACCATCGAGCAACGGAGCGTCCAACAACAGTACCGCAGGGATGCACTCCGTCTCTGGGACAACCGCTGCGCAGTCCTCGGTGTCGAAGAGCCAAAGATCCTCATAGCAAGCCACATCAAGCCGTGGCGGGTCTCAAATGACCAGGAGCGTGTCGATCCCAGGAACTCACTCATCCTCTCCCCGCTCTATGACAAGCTCTTTGATTTGGGGATGATCACCTTCAGCACATCGACCGGGGCGATCAGGCTCTCTAGCCAACTCAACAGCCGTGACTACGACAGATTGGGAGTAGATGATTCGAAGCGCCTTGCAACGATTCCTGACGGAACCGGGGAGTATCTCTCATACCACCAGACCTACGTCTTTGACTTCGCCCCCTGCGCAGAAACGGAGCTCCGTAGCTTGATTAGTTGACCAGCATGTGTTCAGTCTATCAAAACCAGCGGCACATACCTTTCACGTGACTGATTAGAGTCATTTGAGGTAATCATAGAGGAACAGAGGAAATGAATTCAGGATCGAGACCGTATTTTGGCTTACGAACTTGGAAAGCTCGTGATCAAAGACAACAAGCTGTCCAATCTCACTTTTATTCTTCGGATACTCATTTATTCCAGAGCAAATGAAGTTGGCTTTCTTCGCATTCTGCTCAACAAGGAGCCTCCAGTGAGTTTTTACGACGGTGAACGTCGATTGATCAGGAACCTTCAACGCTTTCTTGCTGGTTATTCCGAAGCATATTTGATCCAGGTTCTTGTAAAATGAAAAATCAGCGGCAATCTTCTTAAAGCGGGGAATCTCGTCAATGCTGATTACATAGGTATGAAACAATGGGTCTGGCAGTTTTTTGGTATATCTGATTGATTCCACCATCGGATAATTCACGTAGAGCTTACCATTTCCCGTCTCATCAGAGAAGAAATTCAGCATATCACGTATTTGGGAGTTCCATTCTTCAAGTGTTGTCATCCGCCCCTTGTTCTGATGATGACAGTCATAATCGAAGAAGAGGAACACCTCGGAAAAATCTGATGTTTTCCTAGAATCTCCAAATGGATCCTGATCTGTCCCTGCCCATTTCTCGTGGAGGAGGGAAGCAATATCCATTTGAAATTCATTTTCCGACATCTCTTTGAACAAGTTATAAATGTTGTTTTCATAAGAACATATGATAGAGCCGGAATGAGGAAAATATAGGTGTTCAATCGTCCTGAACAGAGCAGGTTCTCGTTTTCTTCCTTCAAATACAAATAGGATCATGTATCAAACGTCCCGCCTCTGTATAACTTCTCGATATTGTGCCCAAACCTCAATTCTTTTTCAGTGGAGTCGGATAACGGCTTCACCGCGTTTCCATTCATCACAAAATTGCAGTCGGGCCTGAGAAGGTCATTGGTCATCAGATAGGTGTTATGTGAGCTGAGAAGCACCTGACAATCATGAGAGAAGAGGAGCTTGCATACTTCAAAGGAGAGCTTGAAGTGATAGAATGCGTCAAATTCATCAATGAACACGAAGGAAGCATCCTGCAGGTGCTTCACCCAAAAGAACAACAGGGTCAATGACCGGGTGCCTGTTGATGCAATTTCATCGAAGACGACAGCACTCCCATTAATGTTGCAAAGAAGCGCTTTGTCATCGGCGGATGTTGGGCTAAAGTCAAACCGTTGATCACTCACCTTCTCAAGGAAATCAGCGAACTCCTGCACAAACCCATTGCTGATGATATAATCATTCAGATAGTATACCGCCGTTTCCAACCCGATAAACTCCCGTTGTTCAAGACAACGGAACCAGAGCATCGAGGCGACAAAATCTCTGAGCTTGAGAAGATAATGATCCTTTTGAAGCGGGAAAGAGGTGAGCAGATAATTCACGATCGATATGGCATTCGAGCTCTTCTCGAGGTCCACCTTCACCGAATCGTTCATCTTGAACTGGCTTTCGTCCAATGTGAGGGTATCATCCTTCCTAAATACAGATTTCCCATTACATTGCAGACTTTCTCGTACCAGCATCCCCCGATCGTTCTTTGTATAGTCATATTGGATGATGTCCCTACCAAACAAGAAGGTGTATTCAAATGAAACAACTTTGGATGAAGAGCCCGAATAGACAAAATTGTCATAGTAGGTAGCCTTCTTCCACTTCTGTGACAGGTGGTTAACAATATCGAAGATAGCGAGACTCAGGTTGGTCTTTCCACAACCGTTCGGCCCATAGATGATGGCGTTCTTTATCACCCCGTCTTTGATTGCATATGTATTGAACTGATAATCCTTGGGTGTTGACAGATCAAGCTCAATCCTCTTATCGAAGCCTCGGTAATTTGTTACGGCAAACCGTGTGAGCATGGCGTCCTCCACCGATAAAATACCATGATTTTGGCCAAATAGCAAGAATCATCCGTAAATATTTTACGGCAATGAGCAATTCAGACTTTCGGACTTATCGAAAGGAAAATCAGCTAAAAAGGTGGAATGGCGACGCTAGATGCAGGTTTTGGGGGGAAACGGAAGAATAATTTTCTCCTACCAAGTCAGAGAAGATTCTTGTACAGAGTGAGCACTCTTCTCTCATTATCAATCCTCTCACATACTAGATGTGCTTCTGCAATCTCCTTGCGCCCACTCCTTTCCCCCTCATATACTATGGTCACTACCAGGAGGTTGGTATGGATTTATTTGAGATTGCCATCAAGTTGGAACAAGACGGGGCGACGTTCTACCTGAACCTTGCCAAGAGGGCCCCGACTGAGGGCTTTGCCTCGATATTCAAACGGCTTGCAGAGGATGAGAAGAAGCATGAGAGCTACTTCCGTGCCCTGAAGGAGCGCAGTGCCATCGTATCGGTCGACTCCTCGGTCATGGACCAGGCCAAGAAGGTCTTCAAGAGTTTCGACCCCGATACCTTCGAGGCGGCTGAGGACCAGATCCCCCTCTACAAGGAAGCCCTAGCCCTCGAACAGCGCTCCATCGATCTCTATACGAGCCAGCTCAACGAGCTGCAGTTCGAAGCTGAGAGGGAGGCGATCAGGAGGATCATCGCCGAGGAGCGGAGACACTACCAGGTGATCGAGGAGTTGCTCAAACTCGTCACCCGTCCCCATCGCTGGGTGGAATCGGCTGAGTTCGGTGTACGAGACGACTACTGAGTAAAAGGATTTGGAATGGATAGAGATACCCTCCTCACCCTGCTCGGCTCCTTTGAGCCGATGGCCAAAGACAGACCCTATACCCTCTCCCCGCCAGTCGATCATGGGCTCTTTTCAGTCCAGGAAGTCTCCTGCAAGGATAGTGATGGGATTCCCATCACCGCCCTCCTCCTGATCCCCTCTCATATCGATACCAATACGCTCCATCCCGCCATCATCGCCTGCCACCAGCACGCCAACCAGTTTGAGATCGGGATGGAGGAGCCGGCAGGGCTGGCAGGCAATGGGGAGAACGCCTTCGCCCTGCCACTCCTTGAGGCGGGCTTTGTGGTCATCTGCCCTGAGCATATCGGCTTTGGAAGACGACGAGTCCGCTATGATGACCACTCGCCCATGGCAGACAGGGAGGGAGAGCGATGGCTCTTTATCGAAGAGCTCCTTACTGGCAGGACGCTGCTGGGAAAGAGCCTGCGCGACCTCTCATGCATCTTCGAGATACTCTCACATCTCCCCTTTGTCGATAGCAAGCGCATCGGTATCGCAGGCCACTCCATGGGAGGACTCATGTCCTTCTTCTTCGCTCTCTATGAGAAGCGTATCAAGGCAGTTGCCTCAAGCTGCGGTATCGCCCCTCTTGCCCTTTTACAAGAGAGGCGGCTCAACCACAACTTCAGCATGTATCTACCCAATCTCCTCAACCACGGCGATACCGAAGATCTCTTCTCCCTCCTCAGCCCCACCCCCCTCTACCTCACCTTCGGTGCCAATGACCCAATCTTCCCCAAGGAGGGATCACTCCTCCTCTGCCAGCGTGCCGAAGAGGCATACGCAGGCACTGATACCCTGATCACCGAGATCACCGAAGATGGGCATGGCTATACAGCTGAGAAGCAAGCAAAGAGCGTGGAGTTCTTTAGGAAGTGGTTGTAGAAGTCCTCTCCCAAATGCTCTTGATGGGTGCGTGATTCACCTGCTACGTTGGGGAGTGTTGCACATATGCTCACAGGGAGGTTCGCTTCTGCCTTTTTGTAGATACTGAGATACATACAACAATACTCCCCCTATAGCGTAGGCAACAACATCCCAAACATCGGCAAACCCTCTCTTGAGCACCAGAGGAGAGAACACTTCAAATACCAATGAAAAGAGAAACCAATATAACGCCACCTCCCAAAATCGAATGAACGTGGTCTCTCGCACCCTCAATAGCATTTGAAAGTTTGTGAACAGAGGAACACAAACGATCAACGCCAAGAAATCTCCTGCGTGCCGGCGAATGAACAGGCTATTGTATGGAGCGTAGAACTTCATCAGGAAGAAATGAGGTATATAAAGTCCCACCCCAACAAGAAACTGGACTGGAGTGGAGAGCGACGTAATGTTTATTCTAGAGCGAGGCAAGTATTATTAACCCGAGAACAATTGCAATCAACACACCGACCACCGCCCATACACCACCACTGCTCTTCTGAGGCTCAGGAGCTTGCACCGTGACATTTATTGCTTCCGGCACAGGCTCTTCTCGGCTAACGGGGTCGACAGCCTCTTCCGAATGCGTTCTCTGTTTGATCAAGGCAAGTATTTTCTTTCTTGTTCCTAGCTCGCTGATTCCAATAACTTGTAAGTCTTGATCTGTCAGACCATTAAAAAGTTCCTCAGAATCAATTCTATGCTGGATAAAGCTGATAGCAGCGTCACCCAA
>CALFMX010000048.1 GCA_937902565.1 uncultured Spirochaetales bacterium | reverse complement strand
CAGCAGGGTCCGCGTCCATGGCCGGAAGCATGGTCAGCGGCGCTGTGTCAGCCGGGCTGCTGGCCAGCCGCGCGCCATGCACGCGGCCTTGGCGCTCACGTTAGCCGCGTGCGGCCATCGCCTGAGTCACTTCGTTGGTGCCCTGGGCGGCACCGCTTTGCGGCACCTGTTCGCCATTGCGGTCGGTGACCTCGTAGCACGTCGATCCACGGATGCCGACCTTCTCCATCCCATGGGCGATGGTATCGAGGCTCCCCTCGATGTAGGCGGGACTCGCGTGGTGGTCGATGGCGCAGGTGGTACCGGCAAGGATCGCGTCGATGGAGCAGATCAGCGAGCTGTAGTAGCACGCCTCCTCATCCAGGCCACGGTCGAGACGCCACCACCACTCCTTGAGCACCTGGATGAAGTCGGTCTGCGGCCCTGCCGTGATCTGCATGCCCCGCGAGAGACCGCTGTAGTAGTGGTGGTGTGCGCAGACATTGCCGGGGATGACGACCTTGCCCCTCCCGTCGATGACCTTGTCAGCTTTCACACCAGAGGCCACACCGCTCCCGATCGTGGTGATCAGGTCACCGGTGATGACGATATCCACCCCCTCGGTCACCTCGAACGGGGGTTCGGTCTGCATGATGGTTGTATTCTTTATTACCGTTGTAGCCATAGTACTCTCACTCCTCCACATACCCGAGCAGGTAGCTGTACGACTCGTAGACCGTCTCGATCATCGCGGCGGCCTCCTCGCTGATCTCGGCATCGGCTGCGAGCAGCCCCTCGCCATCGATCGAACAGGCAACGACCCTACCGTCGAGACGGACCAGGACATCGGGGCCATCGGCCCAGAAGCCGCTGTTCTTGGACGAATCAAAGTCCTCCTTGGTGTTGAAAAGGGTGAACTTCTCCCGATAGGGACCACCGTCGTAGGGGCAGAAGGTCTCGCAGTTGCCGCACTCGTTGCAGAAGGCATCGAGGTGCAGGATCTGGAACGGATCGTCGAAGAGGGCGCAATTGCGCACATCGATGGCGACGTTGGCCCGGTTGGGACAGACATCGACACACTTGTTGCAGATGTAGGAGCACTCCAGGCATCGCGCGGCCTCGGTCTCAGCAAATCCCTCCTCCCCGAACTCCTTGGAGACGAGGATATGGCTCTTCTTGTCGGCGATGAGGCCGAAGTACTCATCCTCCTCCTCGATCTCTGCAGCCAGGCTATCAACGTCGAGATCGTCAAAGATATCCTCATCGTCCCACTCGTCCCCGTCCCCTTCCTCATCCTCGGGGCCGAGGACCTTGTCAATGGCTGCCTCGACAGCCGCCCTGCCGGAGGCAATGCACCGCACGACCGTCGATGGCCCGCTCTGCACATCCCCGATGACAAAGACGTTCTCGACCTGGCTCTCCAAGGTCTCCTCGTCGACGATCGGCCACCCCTTCTCATTGGTGGGAACCCCGTACCAGGTAAGGCGGTCGGCATCGGCCCGCTCCCCGATCGCGGTGATCATCGTGTCGCACTCGATGGTGAAGGTCTCATCGGTGACGACGGGGCGACGGCGGCCACTCTCATCAGGATCGCCGAGGGCCATCTTGCGTACCGTCAGGCTCGTGTCATCAAAGCGCTCCGGATTGGCAAGGAAGATGAAGTCGATGCCGTCGGCGATGGCATTGGCATACTCCTCATGGTCGGCGGGCATCTCCCGTTCGGTACGGCGATAGATGACCGTCACCTGCTCCACCCCGGCCACCCGGAGTGCGGCACGGGCCCCATCCATGGCGGTGTTGCCACCACCGACAACGACCACGCGCTTGCCCAGGGAGAGCGAGGCGGGGTTCTTGCGGAACTCGGAGAGGAAGGAGAGCGACGGGCGTACACGGCTACGGTCACCCTGCAGCGGGATCTCATTGTCAACCTCACTGCCGATGGCGTAGAAGATGTACTGGTAGCCCTGGGCCTTGAGGGCCTTGATATCGAGGCTCTGCACATCACTTGAGAAGTGGAAGTCCACCCCGTGGGCCTTGATGAACTCGATGTCGCTCTCAATCGCCTCCACAGGGAGACGGAAGCCGGGGATGACGTGGCGCACAACGCCACCACCGGATTGCTCACGCTCATAGACGGTGGTATCGAACCCGGCGCGGGCGAGGAAGTACGCCGCCGACAGGCCGGCAGGCCCGGCTCCCACCACCGCCGCCTTGATGGAGGTCTTGTCGGTCGGGCCCTCCCAGTTCTCCTTCTTGTACTCGGCAAAGCCGTTCTCGACGGCGAGGCGCTTCATGTCGCGGATCTTGACCGCTCCCTCGTAGTCCATCCGGGTACAGTGCAGCTGGCACTGGTGGTCACAGATGTGGCCGGTGATGGCAGGCAGGGCGTTGGTATCATAGATCAGGTCGAGGGCATCGGCGTACCGCCCCTCCCCGACCAGCTGGACGTACTCCGGGATCGGCTGGTGGATCGGGCACGCCACCACGCAGGGGGCGACGTAGCAATCCCACATCGGCAGCTGCTCATCGATCTTGATGGTGTCGATTCCCCTGAACTGCTTTTCAAGCTCAGCATAGACACCACTGCGGGCATCCTGGGCAAGCGTTTCGAGGCGAGCGATATCGATGCCATCCATCGCCCAGGCGTCACTCTCGTCAAGGAGGCCGGCGATCTGGCCAAGACGGGCGTACCCGCCGGGCTTGAGCAGGTCGGTTGCCAAGGTAATCGGCCTGATGCCACTCTCGAAGAGGGCCTTGGCGGTAAAGGCGGTCGCCCCGCCGCTGTATGAGATGGGAAGGGTGCCTGCAAACTCCTTGGAGAGGCGCTCTGCCACCGTTGTGGAGATGGGCAGCAGCGCCCGCCCGCTCATGTACATCTCGTCGCCTGGCAACATCCCCTGGTCGTTGACCGAACCGAGGGTGTTGGTGAGCTTGACCCCGAAGCCCCTGCCGACCTTCTTGCCAAGCGAGACAAGACGATGGAGCATCGCGATCGCATCGTTCCACTGCAGGTCGTTGTCAAAACTCTCCCGCTTGATGGTGACGTAGTCGTAGCCGAGGGTGTCGAGAATCTCGCGCACCGTCTCGAAGCCGAGCAGCGTCGGATTGAGCTTGACGAAGGTATTGAGCTTCTTCTCGCTGTACATGTACGAACAGATCGCCTCGATCTCGGCAGGGGGACAACCGTGCATCGTCGACAGTGTCGTCGACGGACACATGTTCGCACTGATCTTGGCCGTCAGGCCGGCAAGGTTCTTCTCCCGGCCCTCCCAGTCGGTCCCCTCGAAGAGACCCTCGTCGATGAGGGCATCGAGTTCTCTAAGGTATTGGGCGAAGCGTTCATCCCTGCTCGCGTCGATCATCGAGTCGATGAAGGTCTGCATCTTCTCCGTCCGGATCCCCTCAAGGTTATAGCCGACCGACATATTGAAGATGAAGGAGGGCTTCTCGAAGGGGCCCTCGCCCATCACCGCCTCGAGGAGGTGGAGGATGATCCACGCCTTGGCATACTCATCCCACGCCTTGGGGAGGGTGTACTCGCTCGACCACTCGGTGTTGTACCCCTCGTCACGGGCATCGATACACGGTTTCTCGATCTCGAGCTCATCGAGGACCTGGACGGTCTTGAGCTCGATGAAGCGGCCGCCGACCAGGTAGCTGGCGATGATATTCTGGGCCAGCTGGGTGTGCGGACCGGCGGCGGGGCCGACGGGGGTGGAGCAACTCTGGCCAAAAACCGAGATTCTCCGCCCGGTGGTGGAATCGTGGTGGAATTGATCCTCCCCGATGCCGAAGATGGAACGGTGGTTGCGATACTCACCGACGATACGTTCAATTAGTTCCGAGAAGGGAACAGGGCGCATGATGTCTCCCATACTCACTCCTAGATAGGGTTTCCCCCGCATGCTGGGGGCCCATAGCCATTCTAATGCAGATTAGCTGGAAGTCAATCATTTTTGCAACATCTTGCAACAAATCTGCACCTCATATCCCCTAGGGGGACCCGTTGTTCACCACATGATTTTTTCCAAGGAAACCATGCGATACCATAAAATTATATACCTATATTTGGTCTTTACGCAAATTGTTTTCAATAAATTCAACTGAAACGAATTCTTCTTTACTTTTTTCAATGGTGGGCTATACTTTTAAAAACTAGAGCGCTATCACACAGTCATGGAGGCGTATGATGCTAATCAATTTGAGTGTTAATGAGGAAGTTCGTGCACGGAATATCCAGCGATGCAGAGAGAAGGGGATCGTGCTTCCCACCTTCGCACAGATGGCCGACCCCTCTACAATCCCTGCTGATATCAAGGAAAAACTCAAGCACACCGGATTGTGGGACGTCGACCCCCTGAATCTCTTCAGGATCACCTGGAAGAACGAGCCTACAAAGGATGGCGGCGCCTTCGGTGGAGTCAACTATATTGAGGTCCCCCGCGAGCTGACCGGCGTCAAGGCCAGGATCTTCTGCCTGGTCGGCAAATGGTTCCCCACCGGCGCACACAAGGTCGGTGCGACCTATGGCTGCCTCGCCCCTGCCCTCGTATCGGGCAACTTCGACTCGGTCAACCAGCAGGCCGTCTGGCCATCGACGGGCAACTACTGCCGTGGTGGGGCGTACAACGCCGCATTGCTCGGCTGCCAATCGATCGCCATCCTCCCCGCAGAGATGAGCAAGGAGCGCTTCGACTGGCTCAAGAAAATCGCCGGCGAGGTCATCTCCACCCCGGGCGGGGAGTCAAACGTCAAGGAGATCTTCGACAAGTGCCATGAGCTCGATGCCGAGCGGGGCCACCACATCGTCATCTTCAACCAGTTCGAGGAGTTCGGGAACTACCTCTGGCACTACAAGATCACCGGCGGCGCCATCATGGAGGTCATCGACGAGGTCGAGAAGATCGCTCCTGAACGGGTACGTGGCCTGGTCTCGGCAACCGGGAGCGGCGGCACCATCGCCGCAGGCGATTTCCTGAAGCTGCACTATCCCAACATCAAGATTGCCGCCGTCGAGGCGTTGCAGTGCCCGACCCTGCTGAGAAACGGCTTCGGGGCACACCGCATCGAGGGGATCGGCGACAAGCACGTGCCCTGGGTCCACAACGTCAAGAACACCGACATGATCATCGCAATCGATGACCAGGACTGCATGGACCTCCTGCGCCTCTTCAACGAACCGGCCGGCATCGAGTACCTGCGCAAGATCGGCATTGCAGAGGAGGACATCGCCAACTTCCCGCTCTACGGGATCAGCGGCTTAGGCAACATCCTTGCATCCATCAAGATGGCCAAGTACTACGAGATGGACGAGGATGATGTGATCTTCACCCTCCTGACCGACAGTGAGGAGATGTACACCTCCCGCGTCACCGAGCAGGCGGAAATCCAGGGCGAGTTCGATGAGCTGGCAGCGGCTCGTGCCCTGGCAGGGTGTCTCCACCACCAGGCGATTGACGGCGTGCTGGAGCTGACCTACTATGAAAGACTGAGGGTGCATAACCTGAAGTACTATACATGGGTCGAACAGCAGGGACGGACGTACGACGAGCTCAACGCCCAATGGTACGACCGCACCTACTGGACCGAAATCCCGGCTTTGGCTGACCAGATCGATGCCCTCATCGATTCATTCAACAAGGAGGTCCTGGCCCCGTAGGCCACACCATCTTTTGAAAGCCGGGCCAATGGTCCGGCTTTTTAATGAAGGAGCACACGAGATGAAATTTGTATACGAGTGCAGTGACTGCCATGCAATCTACGAGACGGATGAGATCTTCTACCAATGCCCCAAGTGCGCCGCCCTCAACGACGGCACCTCATTCTCCAAGGGCAACGTCATCGTCAAGCTCGATGAAGAGTACCTCAGGAGCTTGAAACGGAAGAAGAGGCTCACGGTTGGAGATTTCCTCCCCTACGAGATACCCCACCCCGCCGCCTATCCGGTGGGCAATACCCCCATCGTGGAACCACAGCGGCTCTCCGATGAGTATGGGCTGAAGAATCTGACCTTCAAGCTCGATGGCTCCCTCCCCTCGGGCTCCTTCAAGGACCGGGCGAGCCAACTGATCGCTGCCCAGGCCCTCCACCACAAGGAGAGCCGCATCGCCCTCGCCTCCACCGGCAATGCCGGGGCCGCGATGAGCTGTGCCGGGGCGGCCTACGGCCTTGAGATCATCCTCTTCGTCCCCAAGAGCGCCCCGCTCAACAAGCTGATGCAGAGCGTCCTCTACGGGGCGACGGTCGTACCGGTCGACGGCAGCTACGATGACGCCTTCGCCCTCTCGATCGCCTACACCAAGGAGGCGGGTGGCATCAACCGCAACACCGCCTACAACCCGATGACCATCGAGGGGAAGAAGAGCGTCTCCATCGAGCTCTTTCTCCAGATGGGCAGAACCGTCCCCGATGTCGTCTATGTCCCGGTCGGTGACGGGTGCATCTTCGCCGGTGTCTACAAGGGCTTCTATGACCTCAAGCAGGCGGGCCTGATCGCAAAGATCCCCCACCTGGTGGCGGCCCAATCGAGAGAGAGCAACGCCATCGCCCACGCCTGGCAGACACAAGAGTTCACCAACCTGGCCAAGGCAACGACCAGGGCCGACTCGATCAGCGTGGAGAGCCCGGCAAACGGACGGATGGCGGTGCGCTACATCTCCGAGAGCGAGGGGTGGGCGACCGAGGTCGCCGATCATGAAATCCTCGAGGCGCAGCTTGAGCTGGCAAAAGAGGCCGGCGTCTTCGTCGAACCCGCCGCTGCATGCGCCTGGGCGGCCCTCAAGAGCGACCAGCAGATGCTGCTCGACCGCTTTGGCGAAGAGGTCGAGGTCTGTGCGCTGCTCACCGGCACCGGGTTCAAGGATATGGCGGCCTTTGACGGACGGATCGAAATCCCTGCCGCCATCGAGAATTCGGTCGCTGCCATGAAGGCGCGGTTTTCTCTGTGATGGCTTTGACAAAAGAGAGGGGTTACAGTACCTTTTCGTTCAGATAGAGAGAGGAGCCTTGCATGAAGAACTTTGCAATAGGACTGGGCATCGGATTGGTCGTGGCCCTTATAGTCTTGATCATCATGGCCATCAAGCGCAGCGGGGATAAGAAAGCGGCTACCAAGGAGCAGGAGCGCCTGAAGATGATGCTTGCTGACCGTATGGACCTCGAAAGCGATGGCCTGTCGAAGGTCAGGGCTGAGAACGAGGAGCTGAAGAAGCAGAACGAGAACCTGCGGATCACGGTCAACACCTACTCTCAGAAGCCCGGACGCAAGGAGATCGCCCGCCTCAACGTCTATCAGACGGCCGTGGACCGGCTGACGATCAACAGCCCCGGTTTCGGCGCTGCCTGGCAATCCGCCCTCAAGGAGAGCGAGGAGGAGTTCAAGAAGACCTACGTCGGCACCCAGTCGTTCATCAAGCGCCTCATCCCGGTCAAGACCGATGCAACGATCCTGCAGATAGAAGAGGATTGACTCTTCGCCGAAATGGTGGAATAGGTAGACACAAGGGACTTAAAATCCCTTGCTCGCAAGGGCGTGCGGGTTCAATTCCCGCTTTCGGCAAATTATTACCAATAAAGGATTTACCAACTTTTTCACCCTCTTTTTGGAGGGTGTTTTTTTATCGGGGGGACAGATTTTTGTTCACTTCCGTTTACGAAACCTATCCACTTGCCTGACTCGGGAAACAGCTGTGTGTACACACCACACCCCGTTTTCCCCGCCAGCCGTGCCAGCAGGTATAACACAATACACCTTGCAAGCAAGGTCGTGTGTGTGCCAAATGGGGTTGCTCCCTCTTTGGAAACCCCAGAGGGTGGGGACACGGTGAAAGTAAGGTATTGAACGCAAAACCAAATCCTATTATAGCTGAAATTAGAATTGATATTGCTTCTATATTCGGCTATAATTATATTGTCACATTGGAGGTGAGCACCTGAGCATTGTTGCAGAAAGATTGAAGCTTCTCAGAGAGAGCGTAAAGCACTCTCAGAAAGAACTCGCCGGAAAACTCGGTATCACTCAGTCCGCAGTAAACCGCTATGAGAATGGTCAAGCAGAGGCTTCTTATAAAACACTTGGAGCCTATGCTGATTATTTTGATGTTTCGTTAGATTACATTTATGGGCGAACAGACAAACCGCAGGGCAAGCTGTATGATTTCAAGCCAAAAATTGAAAACACAGCAGAGATGCAGGATTTTATCGAAATGTGCTTTGACCCCAAATCCCCCATGAGCGGTAAGCTGAAAGATATGCTGCTGCAAATGATGAAGGAGGGAGATTAAATGAGTAAATCGAAGAAAACCTCCCTCATAACAGTGCAAGATGTTCCTGTTACCATTTTGAGCATTGATCAGAAAGATTACATCAGCCTGACCGACATGGCGAAGGCTCGAACCGATGCAGCTCGTGCTGCGGATGTAATCAAAAACTGGTTACGCACTCGCACTACATTGGAATTTTTGGGTACTTGGGAATTGATGTATAACCCGGATTTCAAAGTGGTCGATTTCGACCACTTTAGAAGCAAAGCCGGACTTCACACCTTCACTCTCAGTGCAAAAGAATGGATAACAAAAACCCATGCTATTGGCATATATGTACAAGCTGGGCGCTACGGCGGCACCTATGCGCACAAGGATATTGCTTTTGAATTTGGCTCCGCTATCAGCCCTATTTTCAAGCTTTACCTTCTCAAAGAATACCAGCGGCTAAAAGATGACGAAAATGACAGGCTGAAATTAGAGTGGGATGCCAAACGATTTTTATCCAAAAACAATTATCTTATTCATACAGATGCCGTCAAAAACTATGTGTTACCGCAAAGCAATTATACAAAAAATATGGAATGGCTGGTATATGCAGACGAAGCCGACCTTCTCAATGTGGCTCTGTTCAATTGTACAGCTAAGGCATGGCGAGATGCCAATCATGAACTTGCAAAAAACAGCAACATTCGGGATTATGCATCTATATCCGAATTGACAGTTTTATCAAATCTTGAAACACATAATGCGGAACTTATTAAGAGTGGCATGAGCAAAGTAGAACGCTTTGAAAATCTTCGCAGAATTGCAGAATATCAACTGAGGGTTTTAACCGAAGCTGAAAAAATAAAAGAATTGCCGGAGGGTGGTGACGAACATTGAAAGCTGTGATTTATGCGAAATGCAGTTCTAATTCTCAGCGTGAAGAATCTATCGATGGACAACTTCGTGAATGTACCGTCTTTGCCGAGAAAAATGGTATCATTGTTTTGCAGCACTACATTGACCGTGCGTTTTCTGCCAAAACAGATAACCGCCCGGAGTTTCAAAATATGATTAAGGTACAGTAGCAAGAAGCTGTTTGATATGGTTATTGTCTGAAAGCTTGACCGCTTTGCTAGAAACCGTTATGACAGCGCAAGGTACAAATCCACACGCAAGAAAACGGCGTGAAGGTTGTGTCTGCAACCGAAATTATTTCAGAAGGTGCAGAGGGCATCGTTCTGGAGTCTGTTTTAGTACGCACAAATTGTCTCCAAGAGTATATCAACCAGTTCCTCTGGGAAACTGAATTTCTTCCTTCTCAGAACATCCTGATCCTCTTTGATGATATCAATGTTCAACAAAGGGACGACTTACCCAGATAACACCTTATCCAAGACGACACGTGCTTGGATAACAAGGCTGATACAAGGACATTTGTGTCGATGACAGCATAGCAATCGGTCATATGCCTTCCTTGATACGCGCCTGCCGAATCTCCTCATTGATATCGTCAAGGCTCATACCCTGAAGGCCATTCTCTTTTGCTGACTGACGAAGAGCATAGAAGGCTTCCTTGCATCCAGCTCTGGTAGGTTCAATAGGTGATACCTGTATTTCAAAAGGAATTTTTCTCTCACGGACAACCGAGCGAAAATATTGAACGCAACTGTTGCATTCATACCAAATTCTTGACAAAGAGCATCAAATTCACTTTTCAATTCATCATTCATCCTCACGCTAAACGTAGTCTGTGCCATAGTGGAACACCTTATTTATTATCCAAACGAGACGTTACTGGTCTAGAGCCCTTCCAACCCGACACTTTCGGCACTTCCAACCCGACACTTTCGGCACTTCCAACCCGACAACTTTCGGCATTTCCAACCTGATTGTTTTCTATAAACAGTATATTTAAAATTAGTTTTATTTTTACCTTTGAATTA
The DNA here is from genome assembly GCA_937902565.1 of uncultured Spirochaetales bacterium. GTDB lineage: Bacteria > Spirochaetota > Spirochaetia > Sphaerochaetales > Sphaerochaetaceae > Sphaerochaeta. The sequence continues at coordinate 6,139 of CALFMX010000048.1, read as the reverse complement.
GATATTATTTGTAATTAGTTTTAAACTTATGTATACTATAACCATTAATTGTATTTGATTTTAAAGGAGTCAACTATAAAGAATGAATAAATTCTTAAGTCGGTACACTAAACATCTCCTTCTTCTTGAGCATGGAGAAAAGGGTCTTGATGATCTTGTTCATCTGGGCGACCATCGCCTTGCGGTGAGTGAATCCCTGCTTCCTCTTCTTGTCATAGTAGGTCTTGAAGTAGGGGTTGCACCGATTGACTCCCGACGCCATCAGATAGAGGTACTTGCGCAGGCTGGCGCTGCCCCGCTTGGTGATCTTCCCTCGTCTGAGAATGGTTCCCGACTCGTAGATGCCGGGGTCCGTGCCGCAGAACGCGATGAGGTTCTGGTAGCGCTCGAAACGGTCGATGGACACGATCTCGGCGAGGAAGTGGGCCGCGGTGATCTCCCCGATGCCGGGGATGCTGGTGATGATCCTCATCTCCAGGTCCTGGGTCTCCCGGATCAGGGACACCAGGTTCTTGGTCAGCAGCTCGAGCTTCTCCTCGAGGAAGAGCAGGCTCTGGGCGCTGTCGGCGACAAGCGGCCCGTAGGAGGGGATTCCGATCGACCCGTTTGCCAGATGCCTCAGATCAGCGGCGGTGAGGGCAAGGCCTCTTCCACGCGGTGCCTTCAGCGCCAGGGAGAGCTGCTCGTCGGTCGCCTCCTCGATGGACCGGGCGCATGGATAGTGGGTGAACAGACGGAGCATCCCCTTGGTAAATACATCGAGGGAAAGGACTTCCGGCCAAGCGACGGAGAGGTCGGCCTTCAGCTGGGTCTTGGTCGTGGCCACCAGCTCGGCGATCTGCTCGCGTCTTCGTGCTGTGCTCAGTCTCTGGTCGTCCATGGCCCTCCCGATGGCTCCGATCTCCTTTGGCGCCTGCTTTGCGTAGCGGACGATCGTCAGTGCGTCGATCTTGTCGGTCTTGGTCTTCCTCAGGGTGTTGGCCTTGCTGAACTGCTTGACCAGCACTGGGTTCACGATAGCCGTCCTGTGGCCTTCCTGCAAGAGGAAATGGGCCAGCGTCATGTGGTAGCGGCCGGTGGACTCCATGAAGAAGCGGGGGGACCGGACATGGGCGACGCGCTGCAACAGCGACTCGAAGCCGCTGCGGTTCATCTCGAACGAACCGCTGATCTCTTGGATTCCTCCTTCGCCCAACAGGTGGAACGAGGAGCTGTCTTGCGAAATGTCGATGCCGATGATGGTACTCACCGCAGAACCTCCTTTGACGGGGTTGAAAGACGTGTCCCGAACTCAATCTCCCGTTTGACGAAAGCTCGATGGCTTAATCAACCAATGGGGGTTTTAGGGACAGAAGGGCAGACTCCTTTAGAAGCTCAAAGGCTTAGTGCAATGATTGCCCTCTCTGCCCCTAAGAATAACATATCTAAAAACCTAAGTAATCTTAGGACTATTTATACGTAGGAGTCTGTAATGATTGCCCGCCCCCACTACATAGATAGACTGCGTTCTCTCAAGGATTTGCGGATCATCAAAACACTCTCAGGCGTGAGAAGATCGGGCAAATCCACCATCCTTGAACTCTTCAAAGATCACTTGCTCTCTAGTGGCGTGGAGGCGGAGCGAATCCAAATGATCAACTTTGAGGATTTGGCCAACGCCACGCTCCTGGATTATCAGGTGCTTCATGATTCGATCACCACATCGTTGGTACCGGAGAAGATGAACTATATCTTCCTCGATGAAATTCAACAGGTCCCTCACTTTGAACGAGCCGTCGATAGCCTGTACATCAAGAAGAACGTTGATCTCTACATCACCGGGTCCAATGCTCACCTGCTCAGCGGTGAGCTTGCCACCCTGCTCTCAGGTCGCTACGTGACCATCCCGGTCCTGCCGCTCTCGTTTGCAGAATACTGGTCATCTCAGGCAGAAGGCGATCAATACAGCGCGTTCGAAATCTACCTTGAACGAGGGGGGCTCCCCTACACCACAGAGATCAGTGACGACAACACCTATAGAGCCTACGTCGATGGCATCATCAACAGTGTGCTCGTCAAAGATGTCCTCAGTAGACACACACTGGCAAACAGCACCCTCATAGAGCGATTGGCACGCTTCCTTACCGACTCTTCAGGGTCTCTGGTTTCGATCAAGAAGATTGCCGATACCCTCACATCAATGGGAGAGCGGACCACCAGCGCGACCGTTGCCTCCTACCTCAACTCGCTGACTGAGGCGTTCCTATTCTATCGGTGTGACCGGTTTGATGTAGCAGGCAGACGGTACCTTTCAACACACGCCAAGTACTACCCGGTCGATCAGGCGCTCAGGCGTGCCCTGTTGGGTCGCAAGCGCCCCGATCGTGGGCATCGCCTCGAAGGTGTGGTCTACATGGAGCTCACACGACGCGGCCATGCGGTCTTTGTCGGTACCATAAAGGGACTGGAGATCGATTTTGTAGCAGAGAAGGACGGGGTGACCGAGTACTACCAAGTGGCAATGGCCACGGCACAGAAAGAGGTCTATGAACGTGAGATCGCTCCATTCCTCTTGATCAGGGACAACTATCGCAAGATCCTGCTGAGTGAGGACCGTGGCTCCTTCAATGACCGCGGCATAGAGCAGTACAACATCGTCGAGTGGCTGTTGGGCCGCTAGGCGACCCTGGAAGAGGTCGTTGTTGAGATTTCACGATGGTTAATCGCCCGAGAGGGCATGACATCCTTCTCGAATATGAACGGGTATCTTGTGCCATTGTTACATCCCGTTATCCACTCGCTCCCGCGTATCCAGAACACAATTGGATTGAAAACCTGGTGCTCAACACACAGTTCACCACCTCCTCCATCTGGGGACAGATGATCTTCAGCTGCAGACACATCCAGGCAAGCTCCTCATCGAATGGGCGATTGAGCAGCAGGAAGAGCTTTTGTCCGTAGTACTGCGGGCCGAAGGCATGGTCGGCCATGTGGGCGACAGCGAGCGTGTGCGCCACGATGCGATAGCAATACACGGTGGTGGGAGCGCTTGCGCTCCTCGCAATGCGGTGCAAGGACCTGCTTGCCACCATCGCCTCGCCGGTCGTCGCGTTGGAGTCGGCCCAGCGCTCTGCAATCATCAGCGCCTCTTCCAGCTGATCATCACACTCGTGCGGGCAGTGGGCGAGCAGATGACGAGCCGAGGCGAGGGTCCACCGCATCAGAGCGCAGTGGTCTGAGGCGGTGAGTGTTCCGCCACGGTGCACTGCGACCAATCGTGTGTCCCGGCCTCCGATTGCCTTCATACCAGATCCCCGATCCACCGGCTCCGCCCGTCGGGGCCGCTGATGTAGCCGCGAGTGATGGACAAATCCTTGAGCAGTGCGATGAGTCGGCCATACTCGTCTTTGGAGAGCACAAATGATCGCCTCCCGTCATCAGGATCATAAAAGTGCGTCAGCAGGGAGAGCCAGCTGTGGGAGGCGAAGGATTCGGCGTACCAATGGAGGAAATGGAGGGTGGCGGGGAGGGTCCCCGGATAGATGAGGTGGCGCACCAGTGTGCCGGTCAGAGCACCACTCTCATCGATTTCCGTTATTGGACGGTGATCGGCAAGCCACCGGGCGACCGTCTTGATGACCGTGGGATACGCTTCGCTATTGCACCAGATGCGTGCCACCTCCCTATCCAATGTCTTGATGTCCAGCAGGTAAAGACCGACCACAGAATCGATGAGCGCCAACGATTCGACGTTCTCAAAGCCGGAGGTGTTGTACACCAACGGGATGGAGAGGCCGTACGCTTTAGCCAGGGCAATGGCGGCTGCGATCGAGGGGGTGAAGTGGGTGGGCGTCACCACGTTGATATTGATGGCCCCCTGGCTCTGGAGGTCCAGGGCGATCGTTGCCAGTTGCTCGATCGTGACCGCCGTGCCATGGGGTGAATGCGCCTGGCTGATATCCTGGTTCTGGCATGTCGGGCAGTGCAGCGAACATCCGGTGAAGAAGATCGTACCCGACCCCCCTCCCCCGACGATGATCTCCTCCTCCCCATGGTGCAGGCCATATGAGGCGACCCTCATGGTGGAGAGTTCCCCACAGATGCCGTACTCGCCGTCGAGCCGGTTGACCCGACACGCTCTCGGACAGAGGTTGCAACGGTGGTAGTGTCGCCTAACTTCGTTCATATTCTTTGTCTGATCTCCACGTATGAGCACATCTGAGTATACCATACCGCATATGCCTGACATTTCTATGCGTGGCTCGAAGCTGTTGGAATATGGTCACGGTCTTCAGGACGATCCAACCCCCATGCCCAACGGTATGGAAGATGCGACCAGGTGGACACAGACCCCTTACCCGCCGAAGGAGAGGGAGACCTTCCCAAGGAGGAAGTCCTCCAGATTGTAGTGGGTGATGCCGTCACGGGAGAAGTCCAGGCGGTCCAGGGAGAGCACATAGCGCGGCCAGTTGTCCTTGATCGAGGCAAAAGCGGAGAATTCACGCTTCACCGTCTCCTCGCTGCCCAAGAGGTAGGCGACCTGGATATAACAGCGCCCCGAACCATCTTTGACGATGAAGTCGACCTCGCCCTGTGCTGTCTTGCCGATATACACCTCATGGCCCCGGGCGACCAGCTCATTATGGACCACCGTCTCTAGTGGACGACTTTGCAAGTCATCGCGGCCTCCCCGATGCAGCGTGATGAAGGCTGGGTCGATGGCATAATACTTGGAGCGCGTAGAGAGCGCCTTTTTCCCGGCTATGTCGAAGCGAGGCACCTTCTGTATAAGATAGGCGCTCTCCATCTCGGCGATGTAGGAGTAAATGGTCTGTACCGTCACGCTTTCGTCACGGCTACTGACATAGCCGGCAATACGCTTTGTTGAGATGGTTGAGCCCGATTCACCCATGATGAACGAGAGCACATTATAGAAGAGGTCACGATGTCTGATCGGCCTGGAGGGCCAGACATCCTTGGTGATGATGCTCTGCAACAGGTTCCCCAAGAAGGAGCGGATCTCTGTCTCATGTGTGAGGAGGAAGCGTTGGGGAATGCCACCCCACTTGAGGTACTCCTCGAGGGGAAGATCGCGCCCCAACTGGGCACAGTACTGCTTCGCCTCCCCATAGGTGAACGGCATGATGGTGTAATCGAGGGTACGCCCGACGAGATGGGTGGCCAACTCTCCGCTGAGCAGTTGGGAATTCGATCCGGTGACGAACAACGAGATGGGGAGCAGTGCCTTCAGCGATGCAATGACCCGTTGGAAATCCTTCAACCGCTGGATCTCATCGATGAAGACATAGGAGGTCCCCTCCTCTACGATGAGATCCTTGACCTCCTGATGGAACCGTCCGGGATTATCGAGATATTCAGCCCACCGATAGTCCTCAAGGCTCAGCTGCAATACCTTATCACCCTCTCCCTGTTCTTCCAGCTCAGCGATGATGTTTTTGCCGTTCGCAATGCACTATAGCATTACGAATCTTACATCAATGCAAATCCTGACCGAATATGACGACTATATGATATTTTTAGTTTTCTGGTTATGTTGAATACAGGCAGTCTTGTTTCGTCCAGTATTCTTAGCATCGTAAAGAGCCTTGTCGCTTGCCCGAAGAAGTTGTTCGAGCGAGATGCTGTCTGCCGTATATTGGGTGAGGCCGATACTCACTGTTGAATGAACCGATCGACCATCGGGGAAGGTCAACTGATTGCAATCAAAAGCTTGGCGTAAACGTTCAACGACAGTAAATCCATCATCCAGCCCGGTTTCCGGTAACAGGATAACAAATTCATCTCCACCGTAACGAAAACAGATGTCGCTGCTTCGTAATAGTTTTTTTGTCAAATCGGAGAATGCCTTTAACGCAATGTCCCCGTTGTTGTGACCGTATTGATCATTTATCAGTTTGAAATGATCTATATCAATCATAGCTATACAATACGGTCTATTTTTCTTTTTGCTATCCTTGTGCAAAATTTCCAGCTTCGCCATACCATCACGGCGGTTTGATAAGTCCGTCAATTCGTCCACAGCAGCTTGTTGAGCCAGAGCATATTCCAGATCTTTCTTTTCAGTGATATCGAAGATGGCAGCAAGAAACCCAGCAGCACCAGAGGAATCTGTAAATACTTGTTTGTGGAACTGCACTAT
>CALFMX010000047.1 GCA_937902565.1 uncultured Spirochaetales bacterium | reverse complement strand
TGAGACGGTCGATGAGGTCATCCTGGTTCTCCAGGTACTGGGTGAAGAAGCCCTCGAGCTGGCCGAGGATCTGGGTAATCTGTTCGTTGCCGTCGGCGAGGATCAGGCCCAGGTCGAGGACCTTGGGGAAGGACTCCTTGAAGAGGCTGTTGCGTGGCAGGGTAAGGTTCGAGAGCAGGGTCAGTGCCATCCCCTCCTTGACCAACGCCTTCTCATCGGCCGGGAAGGCGTTGTAGCGCTCTATGGTCTCCTCCCGGGTCACGTCAATATCGTTGAGGAAGGCGGCGGCGATCTGACGCCCCTCTTTTATGCTCATGTCAGCCTTGATTTTTTCAGTATCGATCTCGAGGCCCTCGGTCTTCTCAAGGGCAAGCTCCCATGCGGATTTAATAATGGCCATGGTTGACTCCTTGTGCAATCCAAAAGATAGTACACTTCTTCATCTTGGACAAGTCGAGTTTAGGTGGTAGGCTCAAAGCATGGAACTGATCTACTGCTTCGACCTCTTCGGCACCTTCATTTTTGCCATCACCGGCGCGGTGAAGGGCGTCCGTTGCCGCCTCGATATCCTCGGGGTGGTCGTCTTTGCCGCTACGGTCGGCACCGGTGGTGGAATGCTCAGGGATATGCTCATCGGGGCGACTCCGGTCGCAGCCTTCACCAACAGCTGGTACATCATCATCTGTGTGGCAACCGGTATCTTGGTCTTCTTCACAGCCCACAAGTTCGTCGGTCGATGGCGGGTCATCGTCTATGCCGACAGCCTTGGCCTCGGCGTCTTTACCGCCATCGGGATGGCCAAGGGAGCCCTCTACGGCATCGGGCCGGTAGGCCAGCTCCTCTGTGGTGTCTTCAGTGCGGTGGGTGGCGGGGTGATCCGTGACGTGATGAGCGGTTCGATACCGATCGTGCTGACCAGCGACTTCTACGCAACGGCCTCCATCATCGGCGGGGCGGCCTACCTGTTGCTGGGGCTGACCGCGTTGGGGACCCTGTCAAAGTTCCTGATCGTCGTCTGTCTGGTCTTTGTGATCAGGCTCTTGGCCATCAAATACAACTTCCATCTGCCGGTCGCCTCGACGGCCCTGCCGGTGGACGACCACTTGAATATGGAGCGGTGAGCCATGGCAAGTCGACCAATCTACTACGAGGAGCCCTATCGCACCACCTTGGTGTCCCGCGTCGCTGAGGTACGCAGTGACGGGGTGGTCCTCGAAGAGACGATCTGCTACCCCGAGGGGGGAGGGCAGGGGGGCGACCGGGGTACCATTGGTGGTGCCCCGCTCCTCGATACCACCAAGGCAAAGGATGGCGCCATCCTCCACCACGTCGAGGATGCCCCCTTTGGCGAGGGTGATGAGGTGGAGATCCTCCTCGACTGGGATCGACGCTACCACTTCATGCGCCTCCACACCGCCCAGCACATGGCCAGCGGAATCCTTCACAACGAGTTCTCCATCCCCACCGTCAGCGTCCACCTCGGCGAGCGCATCATGATGATCGAGTGCGGCACAGAAGAGGTGAGCCGGGAGACCGCCTACCGGGTCGAGGATGAGGTCAATCGCCGTATCACGGAGAACCGGGCAGTCGATGCCGTCCTCTTTGACCGTGCCGGGGCTGAAGCGTTGGGTCTGAGACGGTCCATCAAGGTAGGGGGGGACTCGATCCGCCTCGTTACCGTAGAAGGGGTCGATACCATCGCCTGTGGCGGTCTCCACGTCGCCCATACCTCGGAGATCGGCCGCTTCCTCTATATGGGGCAGGAGCGTATCCGGGGCCATGTGCGCCTGATCTTCACCGTCGGCGAGACCGCCGTCGAGGAGATCCGCAAGCGCAGTGAAGCCATCGATGAACTCACTGCCCTCTTCAGTGCCCCGGTCGAGGAGCTCGTCGAGACGGCAGCCCACGCCCTCAGGACCGCCCAAAGTGAGCGCAGCCAGCTTGCTCACACCGAGGCACGGCTTGCCTCACTGCTCTTGGCGCAGTTGGCCGGATCGGGTGAGGAGGTCCTCCTCTGGCAGGTGGAGGAGACCATCGGAGTCAAGGAGATCGGCCAGGCAACCGGTGAACACGATGATCTGCTCCTCTGTGCCGTCAAGGCGGAGGAGGGGCGGTTCATCTGGCTCATCGCTGCCAAGGGGCGTGGTGCAGAGCGCTTTGATTTCATGAAGAACCGCGCTGCCCTCTTTGAGGGCTTTGAGGCAAAGGGTGGGGGACGGCCCCCCCTCTACCAGGGCAGTGGGGCAGGTGTGGCTGCTGAGTTCCTCACCCGCTTCAGGGAGCTGGTCAATTGAGCATCCCCCCATGGGTCACCGAGCTCTTCTCCCGTGGCGGCTATCTTGATGGCGAGGGACGCCTGAGAAAACGGCGCCTCGTCTTCCACACCCTTGCCCTGATGCTCTTCGTCTTCGCCCTCTATTGGGGTGCCTATCAGATCTATCGGGCGATGGGGTGGAACCACCTCGCCGCCATCTCAGAGTTTGTCGAGGATCTGGGGGTAGGGGGGGTAGCCCTCTACGTCTTCATCGTCGACCTCTTGATCTTGCCCCTCTCCGTTGACCTGATCTGGCCCTTCGTCATCTCATGGCCGATGGCCAAGGCGGTGCTCGTCATCGGCTCGGCCTCGATGGCTGCCGCCCTCGTCTCCCACCTCATCGGCAGGCTCATCGGCCTCATCCCCCTTCTCAGGGGGTGGGTCACCTCGGTTATAGGGGGTGAGACCAAGCGTCTGGTCAACCGCTACGGGGCGTGGGCAATCGTCATCAGCGGCCTGACGCCACTGCCCTTCTCAACGATCACACTGGCAAGCGGCGTGCTGCACCTCACCTTCTCTCGTGTGGCCCTCGCCTCAACGGTGCGCTTCTTCCGCATGGCCATCTACTATCTGATCGTCACTCGCCTGATCTTCTGAGTACCGCTTTGACCTCCTCAGCGACGAGGCGGGTGCGAAGGATGCTGTCGCCGATGTAGGCGTTGCCATCGAGGAGGGTGTCGATCTCCTCTCCGGTCAGGAGGGAGGAGATCGCTTCATCGGCCTTGAGCAGCGCCTTGAGTGGGTTCTCCTTGCCCTGTTGGACTGCGGCCCAGGCGGTGAGGCTGTGGCCCCTGATGAGTTCGTGCATCTCCTGGCGATTCCCCCCGCGCTTGGCCAATTCCATCAACAGACGCTCGGTGGCTGCAAAGATTGCATAGGAGTCGAGGTTCCTCTCGATCGACCCCTGGTGGATCTGCATCCCCGTGATGACCTTGAGGGCGGTGGTGAGGACCTCGTCACTTGCCAAGAAGAGGTCACCGATGATGAGGCGTCGGTTGGCACTGTCGTCGAGGGTACGCTCCAGGAGGTTGTTGGCATAGTTGTACCAGAGCGGCGAGACCTGCGCTTCGATGAAGCGGCAGAGGCTGTCGATCTTCTCGCTGTGGATCGGGTTGCGCTTGAAGGGCATCGCCGAGGAGCCCACCTGCATCGAGGCAAAGGGCTCGCTCCACTCCCCGATGGGCGGCGACTGGAGCAGGCGGAAATCGAAGAAGAGCTTGTGGAGGGTGGCCGCCACGTTGGAGAGGGCCTGGCCGACCCTGAGGTCCTGCTTGCGGCTATAGACCTGGGTCGCTGCGCTGTAGGCGACCAGTCCGATCTCGGCCATCACCTTCTCTTCGAGGTCGGTCGCACTCATCCCCGTTCCTTCCAGGAGCTCCTCGTAGCTTGCCGCTGTCCCCACCGCCCCCTTCATCCCCTTGCCCCGGATCGAAGCGCGGGTGGCCCTCAGCTGGCAGAGGTCCTCTGCCAGGTCCTGGGCGCTCTGGGCGAGGCGGTAGCCGACGGTGGTCACCTCGGCGGGCTGGATGTGGGTGAAGGCCATGCAGGCTGTCGCCTCATGCTCCTCCATCTTCTGGAGGAGGGCCGAGAGCAGCGCCTCGGTCTGCTCGATGATGAGGGAGAGGGCCTCCTTGAGGCGTACGGCATCCATATTGTCCAGCACGTCCATGCTGGTCGCCCCGAGGTGGATGATCGCCCCGGCGGTGGGGCACTGCTCGGCCCACGTCTTGATCTCGGCCATCAAGTCGTGGTGGATGACCGCCTCGATCTCGCTGGCACGGGCGATGTCTATCTCCTCCTGGGTGGCGATGAGCTCATCGAGCTGTGCCTGGCTGACCAGGCCCACCTCGCTCTGGGCCCGGGCCAGTGCGACCCAGATCCGCCTCAGCAGGAGACGCTTGTGCTTCTCGCTGAAGATCGAACGCATCTGCTGGCTGCCGTACCGCCAGGTAAAGGGGGAGATATAGGTGTCATGGTTGAACGCTTGCATAGGCCCTCCGTCCAACCATGACTCTACCGTGCATCCCTGAACAAATCAATTGACGTAACGGATCTTCTCCCAAGCGCTGTTGTACATCACCAGGCTCGAGCCCAGGTCCTCCTTGAGCTCATACTCCTTGAGCTGTTCGATCGTGTAGAAGGGGACCGTGGTGCGATAGGTATCGGCTTCGGTGTTCACCGAGGCGGGGAAGTGGAAGCGGTCGAGCAGCTTGGCGTAGTTCTCAGGCTTGTGGATGTAGTTGATGAAGGCGAGGGCCAGCTCGTAGTTGCGCGCCCCCTTGGGGATGCACATCGCATCGATGTACATCGGTCCGCCCCCTTCGGGGAGGAAGAAGTCCACCTCGCCCCACTCCTTCTCGTTGATCTCCTCGAAGATCGCCTCGGCGTAGCCGTGGCTGATCCAGTACTCACCGCTGGCAAACGCCTTGGCAAACCCTTCGGCGTCAAACTTCACCAGGTTCGGCTTCCACTTCTTGTCGACCAGCTGCTGTGCCTCCTTCAGCTGGGCAGCATCCTTGGTGTTGACCGAGTAGCCGAGGTAGGCGAGGGCATCACCGAGGACCTCCCTCATATCGTCCATCATGACCATCCGGTCGGTGTAGCGGGTATCGGCGAAGATGTTCCAGCTGCGCTCGTAGTTCTTCACCATCTTTGTGTGGACGGCGATACCGCTTGCTCCGAGGTAGTAGGGCACCGAGTACTCCATGTTCGGGTCGTAGGTGGACTTCTCCCGGGCGAAGTCGGTGATATAGACGAGGTTGTCCATCTTGGAGGTGTCGATCCGCTCCAGCATCCCCTGGGCCATCATGATGGAGACGTAGTCGCCGCTGGGGAAGACGAGGTCGTAGCCGCTGTTCTTGCTCGCCTTCAGCTTGGCATACATCTCCTCGTTGCTGGCAAAGTAGTCGAGGACGACATCGACGCCAAACTCCTTCTCAAAGGACTCGATGACCTCATCGGGGGTGTAGTATGACCAATTGTAGACGTAGAGCTTCTGCTTGGCGCCGCCCTTTCCGCTCCCCTCTTTGGAGCATGCGGTGACCAGAAGTGCGGTGAACACGATCACCATCAAGGTGGTGATGAGGATTTTGTGGGTAGGTTTGCTCATGGCGAACCTCCTCTGAATGGTGTCTGCCCGCCTGGGACAACATACGCCATACCCACAGACGGTGAGAGATGAGGATGAGAAATCGGCGTGGAGAGGAGGAAGGGTGCAGGACAGGCTCAGCCTGTGATGGTCTTCTCCGGCGCTCCCGTTTTTTCAGCCCCATAGTTCGGTATTTTGGCCATTGAGTCAATCACTTTGCGTCTTCATTTTTCAAAGATTGTGTCAGTTGCGCAAAGTGACGCAATTGGCGATACTCACAGGTGACCATGAAGACACACATCTACCCCCAAGAAGTAGCCAACCTCCACACCCACTCCCACTACTGTGGCCATGGAAACGGAGAGATCGCCGAGTATGTAGACGCGGCCCGGTCAGCGGGTCTCACCCTGCTGGGCTTCAGCGAGCACTGCCCGCTACCCGACGATCGCTATCGGTCGACGAGGATGGCGTTTGCCGACCAGGCGCGCTATGAGGCGGATGTCCGCGCCCAGGACGGGTATGGGGAGATGACCATCCTCCTCGGCTATGAGTGCGACTACCACAGCGTATACCACAGCTACCTCAACGAGGTGGCAGAGCGGACCGACTACCTGCTCGGGGCGGTGCACTTCCTCAATGCCGCCGGTGAGGCGGATGACTCCCTCTTCTATCGCCCACTCGTGAAGCGGGACCTCACCCGCTACGCCGACCGCTACTGTGCGATGCTGCAAAGTGGCCTCTTCCTCTATGGGGTGCACCCCGACCTCTTCACCTACAGCTATCAGGTCTGGGATAGCGAGGCGACGGCGATCAGCCGGGCGATCATCGAGTGCGCCCTCAGCGAGGGGGTGGGCCTTGAGATCAACGGCTATGGCCTCCAGAAGCTCGTCGTCCCCACAGCCGATGGGATGACCCACTCCTATCCCCACGCCCGGTTCTGGGCCTTGGCAGGCGAGTATCCGGGCCTCAGGGTCGTCTCTTCCAGCGATGCCCACACCCCCGGCGATGTCGCCTATGGCATCGAGGAGACCGGGGCACTGGCCCGTGCCAGCGCCCTCGAGCGTTCATCCTACCGCCTCAGTGATCGGGGTATCGAGCTATATCAAGCCCAGTGATGAGAGAAACGCTGAAGCCACCGTCTCGGCCGATTCGCCCTTGACGTCGACTCGGTAGTTGAGGGCGGTCATCGTCTCGTCGTTGATCGTGCCCGCGAGCAGGGAGAGCGCCTCAGCGATCTCGGGGTGCTTCTCCAGCACCTCCCCCCTGATGATCGGAGCTGCGTGGTAGGGGGGGAAGAAGCTCTTGTCATCCTCCAGGACCCTGAGGTCATACTGCATGATGGGTCCGTCGGTCGAGAAGGCGTCGGTGATGTCCATCTCCCCCCGGGCGATGGCCTGGTACTTGAGCGAGGTGTTGAGCTTCATCGGCTCCCCCTTGAAGGTGAGGCCGTAGTGGGCGACCAGTCCATCAAACCCGTCCTGGCGGTCGAAGAACTCGTGTTCGGCGCCGAAGACCAGCTCTCCCGCTATCGCGACCACGTCGCTGAACGTCTCCAGGCCATAGCGCTCCTGCACCTCGGCGGTGACCGCCAGGGTATAGGTGTTGTTGAAGCCGAAGGGTTCGAGCCAGATGATATTCCAGCGCCGGGCCATCTCCTCGCTGACAACGCGGTAGGACTCGGCCGGGTCGTTGATGACCTCCATCTTCAGTTCGGCGGTCAAGGCAGTGCCGGTATACTCCGGGTAGAGGTCGATCTGCTTGTTCTGGATGGCATTGAAGTTCACGAAGGTACCGCCGAGGTTGAGCTTCCGATTGACCTTGAGGTCGGTCTTCGCCTCGATGAGTTGGGCCATGATCTCGGCGAGGAGGATGTTCTCGCTGTAATCCTTCGAGCCAATGGTGATGGTGTTGGCCCCCGAGCAGCTTGCCATGAAGGCGGCGAGGGCGACGATGGTGATGAAGAGCAGGGCTCTCTGTACTAGTGTTCTGTGCATGGTCAGTGTGTTCCTTTGTTCATGATGTGTGTTTTGAGAGGCGGACCTCGACTTTGCCCATCAGGTAATCAAAGAGGAGGGCGATGCATACCACCGGTATGGCCCCGAGGAGGATCCGGCCCATGTTGCGTTGCTGGATCCCACGATAGACGATATAACCCAGGCCCCCGCTGCCGATGAGGACACCCATGACGGCGATCGAGAGGGAGTTGACCAGCGCCACCTTGATCCCCCCGAAGATCATGGGGATGGAGAGGGGGATCTCAACCTTGAGGAGGCGCTGGGCCCGGCTCATTCCCATGCCGCGGGCGGCATCGATGATGTGGCTGTCCAGCTCGTTGAGGGCGGTGGTGGTATTGCGGATGATGGGGAGCTGGGCGTAGAGGATCAGTGCCACTGCCAGCGTCACATCCCCCAGGCCGAAGATGATCATCAGGAGGGCGAGGAGGGCGAGGCTGGGGATGGTCTGGATGATCTCGGCCAGGGCGATGATCACCACGCCGGCCCGGTGCCACCAGTAGGAGAGGACACCGAGGGCGACGCCGATGAGGGAGGCGACAGCCATGGAGAGGGTGACGATGACCAGGTGCTCGGCCATTGCATGAAGGAGTTCGGTCATGGCTGCCTCCTCAGGCCCCGTGGGGTCAAGAGGCGCTGCAGGCCTCCCAGGGCCGCGCTGAACGCGAAGGCCAGGAGGGCCGATGGTATGGCCCCGATGAGGATGTAGCCGGTGTTGTAGGTGGCCAGGCCCGTCCAGATCCAGTCACCCATGCCGCCGGCCCCGATCATCCCGGCCAGGGTGGCCCAGCTGACGATATAGACGGTTGAGATGCGGATGCCACTGATGATGGTCTCTCGAGCCAGGGGCAGCTCGACCTTGAAGAGGACCTGCATCGCCGTCATGCCGATGCCCTTGGCGGCGTCGGTGTAGGCAGGTGAGACCTCGCTGATACCGGTATAGGTGTTCTGCAGGATCGGGAGGATCGAGTAGATGGTGAGCACGGCGAGCGCCGGCACCGTCCCGATGCCGAGCAGGACCAGGGCAAAGCCGAGCATCACCAGGCCGGGGATCGTCTGTATCATCCCGGCGACAGCGAGAACGGCGGGAGCGAACCGGCGGTGTCGAGTCAGGACAATCCCTAGGGGGATGGCCGTGATGGTGCCCAGGCCCACCGAGACGACGACGAGCATGATGTGGGTGGCGAGGCTTCGGGCTATCGCCGGCCAGTTGGCAAGAAAGAGGGTGGTCAGGTTCATGCTTCGATCTCCCCCCACAGCGCCTCGCCGAGCGCCTTGGCGGTGCTGGTGCGCGTGATGATACCGGCTACGCTGCGGTCATCGTTGAGGACGATGACGTAGTTCTCCGTCGATGCGAGCAGCTTGTCCAGCGCCTCCTTGGCATCACTGTTGCGGTTGACCGTCAGGGTGTCGGTGTTGAGATACTCGCTCACCGCCCGCCCGGCCTTGCCGCGCCGCTTGATCTCCTCGATGGAGACGGTGCCGAGGTAGCGCTCCTCGTCGTCGATGACCACGAGGCTGTTGACCTCCCGCTTGCGCATCCGCTCGATCGACTGCAGGGTCTTCACGTTCTCATTGACCGTATAGACCCGCTTCTTCATGAACTCCTCGGCCCGCTTGGGGGCCGATGGGGTCTCCTCCTCGATATGGCGGCCGAGGAAGTTTTTGATGAGCGTGTCGGCGGGCTTGTGGAGCATCTCCTCGGGGCTCGCCATCTGGAGGATCTTGCCCTTGTCCATGAAGATGATCGTATCGGCGAGGCGCAGCGCCTCATCCATGTCATGGGTGACAAAGACGATCGTCTTCTTCAGCTTCTTCTGGATACGCTTGACCTCCTCCTGCAGACCCTCCCGGGTCACCGGGTCGAGGGCCCCGAAGGGTTCGTCCATGAGGACGATGGGGGGCGAGGCGGCCAGGGCACGCAGCACACCGATGCGCTGCTGCTGGCCACCGCTCAGCTGGTTGGGGTACTTGTGGGCATACTCATCCCAAGGCATGTTCACCAGGGCGAGCAGGTCGTGCACGATCGTCCTGCACTCCTCGGGTGGGTACTTCAAGAGCTTGGGCACCACAGCGATGTTCTCCTCCACCGTCATGTTGGGGAAGAGGCCGATCTGCTGGATGACATAGCCGATGGATCGTCTCAGTTCAACACCGCTCTGCAGGGTGACATCCTTGCCATCGATGAAGACGGTGCCCGGCTTCGGCTCGATGAGGCGGTTAATGGTTCTCAGGGTAGTGGTCTTCCCACAGCCGGAGGGGCCGATCACGACGACGAACTCCCCACTCTTGATGGTAAAGCTCACATCGTCGAGGACCGTAACTGCCCCATAGCGCTTGGTCACATTCCTGAATTCAATCATATACGTACTTCTCCTTGGAGCGTACAGCGGTCTGTAGGCTCCCTGTAAATTAGACAACCTAATAGTAATATATAAGTTGTCGGTTTACAACCCACGGCAGAATATGATGAATTTAGCTCTAAAATTACTGCATATATTTAATATAAAATATTATGTTATAGAAATATAATAAATACAGTGATAAAAAAATGCTCCATCACAGGGGATGGAGCACAGTGTATGCGTTTGGCCGGTATTAGTGGTTATGCTCTTCGCACACCGACCCCTCCGCCTTGAGGGTGCCGGCAAGATATGCCTCAACCACCTCACGGCTGTTGCCTTCGGCGCCGAGGACCACTTCCATGCCATGCTCCTCAAAGATATCTACCGCCCCGCCGCCCATACCGCCGCTGATGATCACGTTGACCCCGCTGTCGTGGAGGAAGTTGGGAAGGAAGCCCGGCTTGTGCCCGGGGTTCGGTACGCTCTTCTCGCTTATGATCTTCCCCCCTTCGGTTTGGAAGATCTCAAAGGTCTCACAGTGGCCGAAGTGGCCACAGACGCGCTTCTGATCGCTCGCTACAGCAATGCTCTTCATTATTCGTTCTCCTATTCAATCTCAAGGACCAGGCCACCACTGGCGTAGTGGAGGGATGGACCCATAATGCGCTTAAGATACTCATAGCTCTCCTCCCCGGTACAGTGGCCGGTGTAGAAGCGAGCTCCGGTGGCCAGAAGGCCCGCGGCAATCCTGTCGAGGGCCTCATGGTCTTCTTCGGTGTAGTCCATCAGGTGGAAGCCGCCGATGACGGTGGTCGGCACACTCCCGTACCGCTTCTCCGTCGCCTCGATGATGTTGGCGATCCCGCGGTGGGAGCAGCCGGTGATGAGGACCCGGTGCCCTCCCTCCTCGATGAGCAGGTACTGCTCGTGGGAGAAGGGGTCCACCTCATAGTGCCCGCCCACCCGCTCAAAGAGGGTCTGGTTGCCCAGCGGCAGGCCGTGGACATCGGGGATGTCGCCAAAGAGGGTGAGCCCGTCGCCGAGGATCGTCTCGCCTTCGTTGTAGATGATGCGCTCATTGCCCTCCAGGCTCGGCTCAAGGCCCGCCCAGTGGTGGGCACCGTCACTGCGTAGCGAGTAGAGTGGGGCGAAGGCGCCCCGCTTGATGTAGAGGGGGGCCTTATCGTTGGCGGCGAAGAACGCCTCAATGCCCCCGCCATGGTCCCAGTGGCCGTGGCTGAGGATGGCCAGGTCGACCGTTTTGAGGTCGATGCCCAGCGCCTCTGCATTCCGTAGGAAGAGATCATCGGCGCCCATGTCAAAGAGGATTGTCTTGCCCTCTGTCTCGATGAAGAGGCTGAGGCCATGCTGGGCGCCAATGCTGCTCTTGCAACTGGTGTTCTCCACCAAAACGGTTACTCTCATAGTGTCTCCAATAGAGCGTTCGTCCGCTCCCAGATGGTTTTGATGGCCACGGCAGCCGGGCTCTCTGACCGGGAGAGGTTCTCCCCCCGGTTGAGGAGCTCGACGACCGAACCATCATAGGGGATGGTACCCAAAAAGGGAATCTCCTCTCGGAGGCAGTAGGCTTCGATCGCCTCGCACTTCTCTCGGTTCACATCGGCCTTGTTGACCACCACTGCCGTGGGGACTTGGAGGACCCGGGCACTGGCGATGACCCGCTTCAGGTCGGCAAGGCCACTCATTGAGGGCTCGGCGACCATGAGGGCGAGGGTAGCACCGGTGAGGCTTGCGATGACCGGGCACCCGATGCCCGGGCTGCCATCGAGGATGGCCAGTGGTGCGCCGCTCCCCTTCAGCTGGTCCTTGACGGCGGTGACGAGCTTTCCGGTCGTGCCGCTGCCCATCAGCAAGGTGGCCGTGGAGAAGGTCTGGTCGCCTCGTGTGTGGAGGAAGAGATCACCCGCCTTGCTCTCCTCCATCGTGATGGCCCCCTCCGGGCAGACGTGGAGGCAGAAGGTGCACCCCTCACAGGCGATGGGGTCGACGGTGTAGGTCGCTCCCACCGTGATGGCATCGAATCGACACACCTCATGGCACCGGTTGCAGGCGGTGCACCGAAGCGGATCTATGACGGCCTTGGGCAGGTCGTGGTAGTCCCGCTGCTCTGAGGTGGTGAAGGAGCCGCTGACGAGGTGGAGGTTGGGGGCATCGACATCACAGTCGGCCCAGGCCTGGACACCGGAGAGTGCGATGAAGGTGCTGGCAACGGTGGTCTTGCCCGTCCCCCCCTTGCCGCTGAGGATCAGGAGTCTACGCATGTCGTACCTCCTCCTTGATGCGCTCTAGAAGCGTCGTGAAGAGAAAGCGGTAGTGCTCATCCTTCTCTACGGCAAGCTCCCCGTCGCTGGTGAGCCTGCCCAGCTTCTCATCCCAGGGGATCGATGCGATGATGGGCAGGTTGTTGGCCCGCGCATACGCCTCGCTTGGGTTGAGGCCTCCGATGGTCTTGTTCAGCACCAGGGCGGCAGGTTTCCCCATCAGGGTGACCAGCTCGTGGACGAGGGCGAGGTTCTGCTCCCCGAAGCGGGTCGGCTCGGCAACCAGGAGGCAGAAGTCGGCATGGGCGATGGTCTCGTGGACCAGGCAACCGCTGCCGGGCGGGCTGTCGATGATGGTGATTGCCCCTCCTCGTCTCTTGCCCAACTCCTTGATGAGGGGCACCCCGCTCGGCTCGCCGATGTTCATCTCGGCCGAGTGGACGGCCAGCGCTCCCCGCTCTCCCGTTTTCAGTACCCCGATGCTCTGTTGTACCTCGGTCAGGGCTCCCTGGGGGCAGAGGTGGTAACAGAGGCCACAGCTGTGGCAAATCTCGGAGAAGATCAGGAGCGAGCCCTTGATCACCGCCAGCGCCTTGCCGCCGCCCAGCTCGCGCGCCAGCCGGTAATTGCCGCGCAGCGCCTCCAGGTCGATCAGGGCCTGTGCC